>CAZSBV010000123.1:0-6182 GCA_964605105.1 uncultured Lachnospiraceae bacterium
AATTGTTTTAGATAACTTGCGTTAATAGAATAGTTTATAGAATATCAATATGCTTGCAATCATAATATCACAAACGTTTTATTATTGTAAATACGTTTTCTGATTTTTCATAAAATTTATACACTGAATGAAGAAAACAAAAACCCGAAGTCACTAAAACTTCGGGCTTACTTTCTTTTCCAACACTTATGTACTTATTAGATTACAAAACTTCCTGTTACATCACCATTGAATACATAGTAGCAAAGACCTTCTTCAGGTTTTACATATAATTCAACAGATTTTAAATCAGTAGCTTTCTGTTTTAAATCAAATTTCCATACGTCTTTAGCGATTGTTACTAAAGATTCTTCTGTATAAGATTTGTCAGCAAACTGTAATGTTACATTAGCTTTTAAAACTGCTTTCTTAGTTGTTGCAGCTTTTTTAGCCGGTTCTTCTTCTTTTACTTCTTCTTTTACAGTTGCTTTCTTTGTAGCTGCCTTTTTAGCAGGAGCTTTCTTAACTTCTTCTTTTGCTTCTGCAACAGGAGCTTCTTTCACTTCTTCTTTTACTTCTACAACTTCTTCAACTTTTGTTTCAACTACTGGTGTTGTCGCTTTTGTTTCTGCTGCTTTTGTTGTTTTCTTTACTGTTTTTGCCATTTTTATTTCCTTTCAACTGCGCAAGGGATAAAAACTTTATATATGTTATTCTCTTTACCCTTTTATTTTTAATATAACAGTTAGCAGTTTACAACCTTTTTACAATTACGTCAACTATTCATTTTGACAAAGGGAAGCATAAATTCGCCTAAATTTTATGCAATTATCCCAAAATAAACTAATACAAGGGCTCCTAAAATAATTCTATACCAGCCAAAAACCTTAAAATCATGCTTTTTAATGTAGTCCATCAAGAACTTAATTACGATTACAGATACCACAAAGGCAACGATCATTCCAGTCAAAAGAATGCCTAATTCAGATCCACTGAACGCAAAACCAAACTTAATTACTTTTAAAAGACTAGCCCCCAACATAACAGGTATCGCCAGGAAAAATGTAAACTCTGCCGCTACAGTTCTGGATACACCAATTAGTAACGCGCCTACAATGGTAGCACCGGAACGGCTGGTTCCCGGAAAAATTGCTGCAATCAACTGAAATATCCCAATTAATGCTGCTGTCTTATAAGTAATTTGAGAAATTTTTCTGATTTTTGCTTTTTTCCCCTTATTTTTTTCCTCTATTATAAGGAAAGCAACACCGAATACAATTAAAGCAATGGACACAGTCACATAATTATAAAGATACTTTTCTAAAATATCATCAAAAAAGATACCTACAATCGCAGCCGGAACACAAGCTACAATTACTTTGAACCACATCTCAAAAATATCTTTTCGAATGATAGGTTTCTTATCAAATTGAAATGGAAAAATTTTATTCCAGAAAAGAATCACTACAGCGATAATAGCCCCTAGCTGAATTACCACCAGAAACATTTCCCAAAATTCAGGAGATACATCCAATTTTACAAATTCATTTAATAAAATCATATGTCCGGTACTGCTGATAGGAAGCCATTCTGTAATCCCTTCCACAATACCAAATAAAACTGCTTTTAAAAATTCTAACATTTATATCCTCCCTACTAATTATTCAAAAATGCTATCAGAGAATCAAAACACGATTTTGCATCCTCATAACCTCTATCATACAAAGCCTGCATTTTTTCTTCATCCTTCTCCAGCCGGCCCACATCACTTTTTTCTTTAGCCTGAATCACAAATACCTTTCCTTCTTTTTCCAGACGTTTAATATATTCCATAGTCTCATTATATGTGTTATGACGCTCTTTCATAACTTCATAAATCTTAGGATATTTATGATAACGCATACGAATCAGGTTTAAACCGGTAGAAGGCTCTCTCACATATCCCTCTTCTTTTGTCAGAATAATTACATTTTTTCTATTTCCATCCAAAATAGATTTTCGAATCGGAATCGAATCTGCAATTCCTCCATCCAAATATAAGTTACCATCTATTTCCACTGTCTGGAACATCAATGGCAGCGCCGTAGATGCTTGTACAATCTTAAGACCTTTTGGCATTTTTTTAATAGACAAATATTCCGGTTCCCCGGTAACAATATTCGTTACAACCGCATAAGCCTTGCCGGTATATTTATCATAAGTTTCCCTATCAAAGGGCAGAAGATAATTAGGAATAAGGTCATATCCGAACTGGGAATTAATAATATTTCCATCCGTAATCAAACTATACAGACCACAATATCTGCTATTCCCCATATATTCTGTTAAAGACTTAAATCCCCTTTTTTTCTGTTTCGATAAAAAAGAACAAAGATTTACCGCTCCAGCCGATACACCATAACAACTGGAAAACTCCAAATCCTTTTCCAGGAAATAATCCAATACACCGGAAGTGTAGGCACCTTTCATGCCGCCTCCCTCTAAAATCAACCCTGCCTGATACATCTCAAACTCCTCTTAACTTAGTTCTGTTTTTATTCAGAAATCTATCATCATAAAATAATTATAAATCATTCTTAGCGATTTGGATATTCTGTTTCCACAAATTTACGAATCGCTGCCAAACTTCTCTCTACTTTTTCCGTATCAATACAATATGCCATTCTGAAATAACCGGGACAGCCAAACGAATCCGCCGGAACTAAAACCAAATCATACTTTAAGGCTTTATTACAGAAGGCTACTGCATCTTCTTCCAACGCCTTCGGGAAAATGTAAAATGTTCCGCCCGGTCTAACGCAAGTAAAACCTAAACTTACTAATTCATCATAAATTAAATTCATATTCTTTTCATATACAGATAAGTCTGCTGTCTTATCCAGATTTTCGGCTACTGCCAACTGCATTAAAGATGCCGGACAGTTATGACCGATTCCTCTGGAAATCTGTCCGCACATAACTACCATCTTTTCCGCATCAGGACAAGCCGGATTGATTGCTACATACCCGATACGCTCACCCGGAATAGAAAGGGATTTTGAGAACGAATAACAGGAAATTGTATAATCGTAAAATTTAGAAACGTAAGGCACTTCTTTTCCGTCAAATACAATCTCTCTATAAGGTTCGTCAGAAATCAGGAAAATTCTATCTCCAAATTCTTCACTTTTTCTTGTTAACACCTCTGCCAGTTTTGTCAAAGTCTCAGCAGAATATACAATGCCTGATGGATTATTTGGAGTATTTACCAAAACCGCTTTTGTTTTTTCTGTAATCATTTCCTCGAAGGCTTCAAAATTGATCTGAAAATCCTCTGTCTGCGGTGGAACCACCTTCAACACGGAACCCGTTAAATTGACATATGGATTATATTCCGGGAAAAATGGCGCAAATGTAATGATTTCATCTCCTGCTTCTGCCACCAAGCGGAATGCATGAGACAATGCACCCGCTGCACCGCTTGCCATAAAAATATGGTTGGCTGTATAATTCATCCCAAATCTCTTATTTAAAGATTCTGCCACCTTTGCTCTTACTTCCGGAATTCCCAGACTCTGACTGTAACCGTGAAGTTCCATAGGTCCCATTTCCTGCAACAATTTCACGCAAGTATCTGTAAATTCCTGTGGAACCGGCACTGAAGGATTCCCCAGACTATAATCAAATACATTTTCATATCCGATTTCTTTCCCACGAGCTGTTGCAAACTCTGACAAAGTTCTTATTACAGATTTCCCCTGCAACATATCTACATATTTCTTTACTAACATAATCAATTCCTCACTTTTCCATCACAATCCAATATCAATGACAAAAATAGGATAACATACATCATCTTTCATGTACATTACCCTATACTTTTGTTATTCCTTAACCTAACAGGAGAGTTTTGATACTTTCTGTTAAGCATGCCCTTTGAAAACGCCGGTCCTTGGCTTGCGTCCTTTGCAAGCCTAGTACCGTTGCGTTTTCAAGGAATGAGAATGTGCTGCGTACAGAAAGTATCAAAACTCTCCGTCAGCTTCAGCACTAACTACAGCTTCAGCACCTATGTACTCCCTAACGATTCTCCAACCATCCCGGATGATGAACATTAATATAAGACTTTACTACACTGATCAAGTCCGGATAACTCATAGATGTTGTATTCAGACACAAATCATAGTTGCTCGCATCGTTCCAGTTTCTTCCGGTATAGCATTTATAATACTCCGCTCTGTTTCTGTCGATGCGCTCAATCTTTCTAACGATTTCCTTATCATCCAGACCGGATAACTGTCTTTCACGTTCCATACAATCTTTTAGAGGAGCATAGCAGTACAAACGGATTACATTTGGATTATCTTTCAAAACATAATCTGCACAACGACCGATAATAATACAGTCCTCTGTTTCTGCTAACTCTTTAATTACTTCTGCCTGAAGATGGAATAAGTTTTCTTCGGATGCAAAATTACCACTTTCCGGTCCTGCTCCGGAACCGTGATAAGTTCTTTTTACTCTAGGGAAAAAAGCATTTGTTTTTACTCTTTCATCTACTTCCCCAAACATAGCTTCACTGATTCCACTTTTATCAGATGCCAAACGAACCAGTTCTCTGTCATAATAATTAATTCCCAATTCTTCTGCCAAGAGTCTGCCCATGGTTCTACCACCACTACCATATCCTCTTGCAATTGTGATTACTAATCTTCCCATATCTACTTTTCTCCTTATTCTCCAAGATATGCCTTCTTTACGGATTCATCATTCATCAGCTTCTTCGCATCGCCTTCTAAGATGATGTTTCCTGTTTCCAAAACATAAGCTCTGTCTGCAATATTTAATGCTTTTTTCGCATTCTGCTCTACCAATAAAACAGTAACTCCTTCTGCAGAAATATCGCGAATGATCTTAAATACTTCTTCTACAAAAATAGGAGAAAGCCCCATGGAAGGTTCATCCATAAGAATAATCTTAGGATGGCTCATTAACGCTCTACCCATGGCTAACATTTGTTGTTCACCACCGGATAAAGTACCTGCAACCTGATTTTTTCTTTCTTCCAGACGTGGAAATCTTCTATAAATCATCTGCAGTGTTTCTTCCATTTCATTTTTATCTTTACGAGTATAAGCTCCTAATTTCAAATTTTCCAATACTGTCAATTGTGCGAATACTCTTCGACCTTCCGGTACATGTGCCATTCCTAAAGAAACAATTTTGTGAGCAGGTACTTTTGTAATATCCTGTCCTTCAAAAATAACGCTTCCCTTTGTTGGCTGTAAAAGACCACTTACTGTATGTAAAATAGTGGTTTTTCCTGCACCATTGGCACCAATCAGCGCAATAACTTCTCCTTGATTAACTTCGAAGGACACATCTTTTATTGCCTGAATCATTCCATAGTGCACTTGTAAGTTGTTTACACTAAGCATTGCCATCTGTCTTTCCTCCGCTTCTATTCACCCAAATATGCTTTAATAACCTCAGGATCATTTAAAACATCTGCTGTTTTTCCCTGAGCCAGAACCTGACCAAAGTTTAATACTGTCAGTTCTTCACAAATTCCGGATACCAACTTCATGTCGTGTTCAATCAAAAGAATTGTCATGTCAAAATTATCTCTTACAAAACGAATGGTATCCATCAACTCTTTTGTTTCATTCGGGTTCATACCGGCAGCCGGCTCATCCAATAACAAAAGCTTTGGATTCGTTGCCAAGGCTCTGGCAATTTCCAGTTTTCTCTGTTTACCATATGGTAAATTGGATGCCAGATAATCTGCTTCTTGATCCAAATCAAATACTTTTAAAAGCTCCATAGCTTTTTCATTCATCTCTTTTTCCACTTTAAAATATTTTGGCAGACGCAAAATACCTTCAATTACAGAATAAGAATACTGATTATGCAGACCAACCTTTACATTATCTAACACAGATAAATCCTTGAACAGACGAATGTTCTGGAAAGTTCTGGCAATTCCTGCTTTATTAATATCAATAGTTCTGGAACCGGTAATATTTTTTCCATCCAACTCAATCTTACCGTCATCTGGTTTATATACACCGGTAAGTAAGTTAAATACGGTTGTTTTTCCTGCACCATTTGGTCCAATCAGACCATACAACTGACCTTTTTCAATTTTAATTTCAAATTTATCTACTGCACGAAGACCTCCAAAGGAGATACCTAAATTCTTTACATCTAATAATGCCATTTAT
>CAZSBV010000124.1:0-6078 GCA_964605105.1 uncultured Lachnospiraceae bacterium
GCTGTTAACACTTCCTGGTTGTTAAATGCTTCTTCAATTCTCTTGTTTCCTTTTTCAGCGGCAAGTCTCTTATAAGTAAGAGTTACCTGTCCTTCTCCATCGTTCACTTTCAATACCTTAACTTCCATGGTATCTCCGGCTTTTACAACAGTAGTTAAATCTACGTTTGGTTCGTTGGTATATTCACTTCTTGTAAGGATACCATCTGCTTTGTAACCAATGTTGATGATAATTTCATCTGGTTTAACATCGATAACTGTACCTTCAACTACCTCTCCCGAATGGATTGTTTTGCATGATGCTTCTAACATTTGTTCAAAAGTTAATTCTGACATAATTTTGAACCTCCTCAATAATATTATTTGGGGTCGATGCCCCTGCAGTAATACCCACCAGTCGGACAGATTTAGGCAGTTCTAAATTCAAGTCACCTAGTGTCTGTATAAAATGAGTATTCTCACACTCATTCTTACATATCTCGTATAACTTACGAGTATTGGAACTATGGGTTCCCCCTATTACTATCATAACGTCTGCATCAGCGGCAATCTGCTTCGCTTCTGTCTGACGTTCTTCTGTTGCGTTACATATAGTATTCACAACACTAATATCATAACCTTTTTTTTCAAAAATTTCAACTAATTCTTGAAATTTATTGTAGTTAAATGTCGTTTGGGAAACAATACATATTTTTTCTTCCGATTTGCATGAAAAATTCAATGCTTCCTCTTCTTTTTCAATTACAATTGCAGGTGCATTACTCCAGCCTTTGATTCCCTCTACTTCCGGATGACCGTCATTTCCAATAATAATAATTTTCTTTCCTGCCGCACTTTCCTTATCTACAATTTTATGGATTCTTTTTACAAAAGGACAGGTAGCATCTACACACTCTATACCATTATCCTCCATAATCTTATAAATATCTTTGCTGACTCCGTGAGAACGGATAATCACAATCCCTTCCTTCAGATTCTTCAACTCTTCTACCGAATCTACCACTTCTACACCTTTACTTTTCAATTCTTTTACCACTTCTTCATTATGAATCAATGGCCCAAAGGTATAAATCGGCTTGCCTTCATTCAATTCAATCTGTTGGTAAACAGTTTCCATAGCCTTTTTTACACCAAAACAGAATCCGGCACTTTTTGCTTTGATTACTTCCATATTTACGCTTCCTTATCTTTTCTAATCAACTCCATAATCGTTTCCACAACTTCTTCAATATTCATATAAGATGTATCTACCAGAACCGCATCCTCTGCCTGTTTCAATGGACTGATTTCTCTATTCATATCACGGTGATCTCTTTCAATAATATCCGCTTCTATTTGATCGATATCGCACTTTTCGCCTTTGGCTGTCAATTCATCAAAACGTCGTTTTGCGCGCACTCTTGCATCCGCAGTCAAATACACTTTTACATTGGCTTCCGGAAGTACACAGGTTCCAATATCTCTTCCATCCATGATTACTTCTGCCTGTTTTGCTAATTCCTGCTGTAATGCTACGAGTTTTCGTCTCACTTCTCCATTTACGGAAGATGCAGAAGCCATATTCCCTACTTCTTCCGTACGAATAAGGCCATTTACATTTTCTCCATCTAATAAAACTACCTGTTCTCCATCTCTGTATTCAATGGTAATTTTAGCTTCCTGACAAATTTCTTCAATTTTTTCTTGATTCTCTGCTGCTACATTATTTCGAATTAAAAACAGAGCCATGGCACGATACATAGCACCTGTATCTACATAAATAAAATTCATTTTCTTGGCAATCTGTTTTGCAATCGTACTTTTTCCTGCTCCGGCAGGGCCATCAATAGCTACACTATATCCCATACTATTTTCCTTACATGATCTAATATCATGTCCTCCTTCTTCGTATTTTTTCACTATTTCTATTTTTCATGCGGTATTCTTCTTTTGCCTCTCTACTCTACACTGCTTCCGGCTAAATATCCGGTAGACCAGGCAAGCTGCAAGTTAAATCCTCCTGTAAGAGCATCTATATCCAACATTTCTCCTGCCAGATAAAGTCCCGGAATTACCTTAGACTCCATCGTAGAGGGATTGACCTGTTTTACAGCTACTCCTCCCTGAGTAATAATTGCCTCTCGAAAACCTCTGGTTCCTGTTATAGTCATTTCCCAGTTTTTGATCAGGTTGACCAGATTTTTTCTTTCCTCTTTCGTAATTTCATTCACTTTCTTATCCGGATCAATTCCGCTCAAATCAATCATGACCGGAACTAATTTTGATGGAAACAATTTGTCCAAAGCATTTTTAAACTGCTTATTTTTATTTTCTTCAAATTCTCTTAAAATTCTCTTATCCAGCTGCTCTTCCGTAAGTGCAGGTTTTAAATCTATAGAACACTTTACTTCTTTCCCATACATCTGCTTTGTATAATAACTGCTGGCACTAATTACCAATGGACCACTAATTCCGAAATGCGTAAATAGCATCTCTCCAAATCCATCATATACTTTTTTCTTCCCGTTTTTTATGGAAAAATTAACATTTTTTAATGCCAATCCCTGCAAACGAGCTCCATAATCCTCTTTTAATTCGAATGGAACCAATGCAGGTTTCGGTTCTACTATTGTATGACCATGTTTTTCAAGTATCTTTATTCCACTGCCATCGGAACCCGTTGGTTCATAAGAAAGACCACCGGTAGCAAGGATAACTCTGTCCGCCATCTTGCGTTCTTTCTTATTTGTAACGACTCCTCCCACAGAACCGTCCTCATTTATAATTAAATCTTCCATTTTACAATGGAACGTAATCTTTACTCCCAAATGCTTCATTCTGTCCGCTAACGCTTTGGTAATATCTGACGCATGATCCGATACCGGAAACACTCGATTTCCCCTTTCTACCTTCAAAGGGCAGCCATTCTTTTCAAAAAAATCCATAACAGCATTATTATCATACTGATAAATGGAACTATACAGAAATTTTTCATTACTTACAATATTTCCGAAAAATTCTTCTAAATCACAGGCATTGGTTACATTGCATCTTCCTTTTCCTGTAATATATATTTTCTTACCTAATTTTTCATTTCGTTCCAGTAACTCTACTTTATGTCCCTGTTCAGCAGCTGCAATCGCCGCCATCATTCCTGCAGCTCCACCACCCACTACAATTACTTTCATTCCGTTCTCCTCTTTAACGAATAATCTAATACCGGCGCCTGATCAATAAAATTTATTTCGTCATTAAGATATACCTGATAATTATTCCATGCATGTTCCAGATTGGATAAATTATGTTTTACTTCATCCGGACACTTCATACACAAAGCAACTACCAAGGCATTGATCAAGCTTAAAGGTGCTACCAGAGAGTCTACAATAGAAACCATATCACTTCTGGCGAAAAGATTGCAGGACGAATATAGATTCATTGGCGAATGAATCGAATCTGTAATTGCAATCACTTTGGCATTTCTGTCATTGGCAAATTCCATAGCCTTCAAAGTTCTCATGGAATATCTTGGGAAACTAATTCCTATCAACACATCTTTTTCATCAATTCGAATCATCTGCTCGAACAGTTCACTGGCACTGGAAGTTCTTAAGACCACCACATTTCCTCGAATCATGTTCAAATAAAAACTCAAAAAATCTGCCAATGGCTCACAAGTTCTCAGTCCAACCACATACACGGTTTTAGCTTTTATAATAGAATCCACCGCAGCTTCAAAAGCAATCGGGTCTACCAGTTCTATGGTATCACTTATTTTTTCAATATCTGCCTCCAAAACATCTACCAAAATTTCAGACTGGGTACTCTGCCCATACTTGGCTCCCATTTTTGATACTGTATTCAACTTATTTTTTACCCATTCAGCCAATACACTTTGAAAATCCGGGAAACCATCAAATCCCAGAGCTGACGCAAAACGAACAACCGTAGATTCACTGATATCTAAAATAGCTCCAATTTTTGCTGCCGTCATAAAAACTGCCTGATCATAATGTTCTTTAATGAACTCGGCTATTTTTTTATGACTTTTACTCATTTTTACATATTTTTCATCAATCAACTCTATAATGTCTTTTTCATGTATATCACTCATATTATGGTTCTCTCTCTTATACTATGAATCCTTTATAAACATTTCTCAATAACTGAATCGTCTCATCCAATCCCAAATCATAATCTCCGGTAATAGACATACAGGCACTTCCATGGATAAAAATCCACATTTTCATAAATAAATCGCCCGGATTTTTACATCCTTCATTATGTGCCTTAATAAACTCTCGTCCCACGGCTCCCATTTTACCATTTAGAATTTCATAAAGACTCTTTCCATATCTATTATTACTTAAAAATAACATTTGAAACAAAAATTTTTCTTCTGCTGCAAACTGAATATAAGTAATTCCTAAATTTACAAAAGGAGTAAAATCATGGAGTTTCGCCTTGTTATAATATTCTTCAAAATAATCTACTGCTCTTTCAAACAATTCCTGCCACAATTCTTCCATATTACTATATAAACGAAAGATAGGCTGAGTAGAGCAACCTGCCTTAGCCGCAAGCTTTCTCGCGGTAATATTCTCAATGCCTTCCTCTCTTAACATCTGAAAAGCTGTTTCAAATAAATAATCCCTGGTAATTGTCTCTTTTCTAGCCATAACTCCACCATCTTTCTCAATCTAAAAACACATGTGATAACATATGTTATTTTAGCTTATGCATATCTTATATGTCAAGCATTCCTGATATAATTGAATACTAAAAAAGCGGATTAAAAATATTCTATTAAGCAGCCCTTTGAGAATGTCGGTACTAAGCTTGTGTTCTTTACAAGCTTAGTACCGCTACGTTCAAAAGGAACGAGAGTGTGCTGCGTAGAGAATAATTCCAATCCGCTTCTAGTATTCAATTATACAGGATATGCTCCGTTTTTAGTATCTGCCTGAGTCATATCAACCTGTTCCTGCTGTGCCTGACGATATTTGAAGAAGTCAGTAGCAACCTGTGGGAATAAAGCGTAGGATAAAATATCTTCATCCTGCTGTTTCCATTCTTTCATTTCTGCTTCTAACTTATCCATTTCGTTTTCGATTAAGTCAGCCGGACGGCAAGTAATTCTTTCTTCACCAGGAATTACTTTTGCAATAACTTCTTCGCTCATAGGTTTTACAGTCTGACCATATTCACCACGAAGAACTGCTTTTGTTTCTTTTGTAGCCATTTTGTATCTTTCGCCCATAAGAACGTTAAATACAGCCTGTGTACCTACAATCTGGGATGAAGGTGTTACCAATGGTGGTTCACCAAGGTCTTTACGAACTTCAGGGATTTCTCTTAATACATCATAGTATCTGTCTTCTGCATTCTGTTCTTTTAACTGGCTAACCATGTTGGATAACATTCCACCAGGTACCTGGTATAATAATGTCTTAATATCTACACCCATAACCTTTGGATTTAATAATCCGCTTGCAAGACATTCGTCTCTGTAAGGTCTGAAGTAATCAGCGATTTCAGCTAATAAGTTCTGGTCAAATCCTGTATCGTATTCTGTACCTTTGAAGGTTTCAACCATAACTTCTGTAGCAGGCTGGGATGTTCCTAATGCAAATGGTGACATTGCTGTATCAATTACGTCTACACCAGCTTCAACAGCTTTTAAGTATGTCATACTTGCAACACCGGATGTGTAGTGTGTATGTAACTGAATAGGAAGTTTTGTAACTTCTTTCATAGCTTTGATTAATTCAGTTGCTTTGTAAGGAACTAATAAACCAGCCATGTCTTTGATACAGATAGAATCTGCACCCATTTCTTCAATCTTTTTAGCCATACTTGTCCAGTATTCAAGTGTATAAGCATCACCTAATGTGTAAGAAAGAGCGATCTGAGCATGACCTCTACCTTCCATTTTTTTGATGTTATTTGTAGCATCTACAGCTGCCTGTAAGTTACGAAGGTCATTTAAACAGTCGAAAATTCTGATGATATCGATACCGTTCGCTACAGATTTCTGAACGAATGTATGTACAACGTCGTCAGCATATGGACGATAACCTAAAATATTCTGTCCTCTGAA
>CAZSBV010000125.1:0-6023 GCA_964605105.1 uncultured Lachnospiraceae bacterium
CATGTAAATAGGAGGGCGAAAGAATGTCAACATTAACTGAAAAAGAGTTAAGTACCATCAAGGATTTACTTTCTTCAGAGGAACTTTTGGTAAAAAAATTTAAAATGCTTGCGGAACATGCTGATAAACCGGAATTGAAAAATCAGATGGAAAGCATTGCACAGAAACATCAGGGTCATTTTAATGAACTCTACCAGAAATTATCTTAGAAGGAGGTAGCAATATGCCGGGAATTTATACAGAAAAAGAAATATATGGGGATGCATTATCCGCACAGAAAGCATGTACAAGTCAGTTTAACCTTGCAGCGAACGAATGTACACATGAAGATGTAAGACAGACTATGATGAAAATCTTAAATCAGGAACATGAAATTCAGAAAAGCGTTTTTGATAACATGCATGCATCAGGATTTTATCCTACACCTGCAGCAGAGGATAAAAAAGTGCAGGAAACAAAGCAGAAATTCAGCCAGTGTGCAAAATAAGAAAAGAAAGAAAGGTATGTGCCACATACCTTTCTTTTATAATCAGGAGTAAATTTATGAAATTTATGCATATTTCGGACCTTCATCTGGGAAAACGGGTTCATCAGTTTTCCATGATAGAAGAGCAAAAGTATATTTTAGGAAAAATATTGGAAATTGCAAAAGAAGAAGAGATAGATGCTGTCTTAATTGCAGGGGATGTTTATGATAAGATATATCCTTCTGCGGAAGCAGTGTCTGTGTTTGATTCTTTTTTAGTAAGTCTTGCAAAAGAAAATATGGGAGTTTTTGTCATCAGTGGCAACCATGATTCACCGGAGAGAATTGCATTTTTGGGACAGCTTACCAGGAAAGCAGGAGTTTATTTGTCACCGGTCTATCAGGGAGAAGTGGAACCGATTGAGCTGGAAGATGAATTTGGGAAGGTACATATTTATTTGTTGCCCTTTATTAAGCCGGTCCATGTGCGTCATTTTTTCCCGGAAGAGACCATTACAAACTACACAGAAGCCATGCAGGTAGTTGTAAAACATATGAATCTGAACAAAACAGAAAGAAATATTCTTGTGGCACATCAGTTTGTGACAGGAGCCAAACGTTGTGAATCGGAAGAAATAACTGTAGGTGGGCTGGATAATATAGAAGCAACTGTGTTTGCCGATTTTGATTATGTAGCATTGGGACATATACACAGACCACAAAATATGAGTTCTGAAAAAATCAGATATAGTGGGACGCCATTAAAATATTCTTTTTCCGAAAGTCAGGATAAGAAGTCAGTCACCGTGATTGAGGTAAGAGAAAAAGGGGAGGTAGAAACGAAAGAAATTCTGTTAAAGCCCCTTCATGATATGCTAAAAATACGGGGAAGCTTTATGGAAGTCATGAATCCGGCTAATTTTCCGGAAGTGAATACAGATAGTTTCCTACATATTACCTTATTGGATGAACAGGATGTTCCAGAAGCATTTAACCGTCTGGCAGGAGTATATCCGAATCTGATGCAGATGGAATATGATAATCTGCGCACCAGAGAAAGAAGAAGTTTACAGGTGAAAAAAGAGGTGGCACGGATTTCGCCAGAGGAGATATTTGCAGCTCTTTATGAAACAATGAATAATCAACCTTTAAGTGAAGTCCAGCAGGAATATTTGATGGAAAAGATAGAGCAAATCTGGAAAGGAGAGGCGAAATGAGACCTATAGTACTTACCATGTCGGCCTTTGGTCCTTATGCAGATGAAATTACCTTAAATTTTGATGAATTGGGCAAAAATGGTCTGTACCTGATCTGCGGAGATACGGGAGCAGGAAAGACCACTATTTTTGATGCCATAACTTACGCTCTTTATGGAGAAGCAAGTGGAGATAACAGAAAATCAGAAATGTTCCGCAGTAAATATGCACAGGATAAAGTTGTAACTTATGTGTATCTCAAGTTCCTATGTAAGGGAAAAGAATATGAGGTGCGTCGGACACCCCGCTATGAACGAAAGAAAGAACGTGGGGAAGGCATGACAAAACAGACGGAAACAGCGGAATTGATCTGTCCTGATGGAAGCATTGTAACCAAAACTACGGAGGTAACCAGAAAGATAAATGAAATTCTGGGGGTAGACAGGCAGCAGTTTACCCAGATTGCTATGATTGCACAGGGAGATTTCCTGAAATTGTTATTGGCTTCTACGGAAGAAAGAATGAAAATTTTCCGCCAGATTTTCAATACAGGAAAGTATGAAATTCTGCAACAGCAGATTAATATGGATTTTCGACGCTTATGGAATGAATGTGAAGATCTGAGAAAAAGCATTTTTCAATATGCAGAAGGCACAGAGTGCCTACAGTCCCATCCTCTTTATGAAAAATGGCAGACTGCAAAAGAGTGTAAAGGAATGCAGGAAGAATTCATAGAGGTTTTGGAAGAACTTTGTACTGCGGAACAGCAGGAAAAAGCGACTTTGCAAGAAGAATTAAATTCTTTGGATGAAAAACTTCAGAAGCAGGCAGCAGTGATCAGTGAAGTGAAACATATAATTCAAATTGAGGAGGAAACAAAAGAGAAAAGGGAGCAGCTTTCTCAAAATGAGATATATTTAAAAGAAGCTTTGAAGAGAAGAGAGCAGGCGTTGGAAACAGAGCCGCAGATAGAAATTTGGGCAGAAGAAATAGTGATTGCTCAGGAAAAATTACCTGCTTATGATAAGCTGGAGCGTTTTCGGGGGGCAATAGAAAAGAGCAAGAAGGAAATTTGCAAGCTGGAACAGGAAGTAGAACAGGCCAAAGCAATTGTTCAAATAACAGAGAAAGAGTTAGAAACTGATAAAAAAGAAACAGAAAAACTTTTAATGCAGAAATTAGAGTTACAGCAAAGTAAGGTGAAATGTCAGGAGCTGGAAGAAAACTATCAGCAGCTGCTTCAGTTGCAAAAAGAAAAAGAGCAATTGGAAGAGTTGACCAAAGAATATGAAAATGCGGTAAGAAAGTACAAAGAAGTGCAAAAGAGTGTCTTTGAGGAGCGAAATTCTTTTCAGCGATTAGAGCAGGCATTTATGGACAGTCAGGCAGGAATTTTGTCTCAGATTCTGGTAGAAGGAGAGCCTTGTCCGGTCTGTGGTTCCAGAACACATCCAAGACCGGCGGTGATGGCAGAATCGGCAATTACAAAAGAAGCGTGGCAGGAAGCCAAAGCACATTTGGAATCAAGAGAAATCGAATTGCAGAAAAAAAATACATTGGCAGCAGCATTTAATGGGCAGGTGGAAGAAAAGCAAAAGAATCTTTTGCAGGCAATGAATGGATATTATAAGAAGGAAGAACTTGAAAAAGAGTTGCTCAGTCAGATAGATTTTACGAAAGATATTGAGAGATTGACACGCGAAAAAGAGGAAAATGGAAAGCAACAAAGGCTGTTACAGGAGCAGGTAGATAGTTTACAGAAGAAGAAAGATGAGATTCCTGCAAAGGAAGAAAAACTAAAACGATTGCAAGAGAAGACACGGGTTTCAGAGGTGGAAAAATCAGCTCAAAAAGCGGATTTGATGAATTTAGAAAAACAGGCAGAAGAGTTAAAGTCCACATTGGAATATAGTGGAAAACAAGAACTTCAGTTAAAAATTGACCAATTGATTCAAAAGAAAGAACGGCTAAAAAGGGAAGTGGAAAGCGCAAAAAATCAATATCAGAAAACTCTCCAAACAAAGGCCAGTCTGGAAGGAGAAATTTCTGTTCTGGAAAGTCAATTGGAACATAGAAGAAAAGCCAATTTACAGGAAGAAGTAGATTGTTTTAAGGAACTTCAGGATAAAAAGAAAAGTCTACAGCAAATGCGTGACCGAATGGCAGCCAGATTGGAAAAGAATGAAACTGCTTTAAATTATATTAAGAATAAAAGCAGTCAGTTGGCGAAAAAACAGATTGATTATGGCTGGATGAAGGCATTAAACGATACTGCTAACGGCAGACAGAATGAAAAAGGAAAAATCATGCTGGAGACATATGTGCAAATGGCATATTTTGAAAGAATTCTGGATTATGCCAATGTGAGACTGGAAATTATGACCGGAGGCCAGTATACTTTAATTAGAAAGAAAGAGGCTGAAAACAATAAAAGTCAAAGCGGACTGGACTTAGAGGTCATTGACCATTATAATGGTTCTGTCCGTCACGTAAAGACTTTATCCGGAGGAGAATCGTTCAAAGCCAGTCTTTGTCTTGCGTTAGGATTATCCGATGAGATTCAGGCAACTGCCGGAGGAGTACGTCTGGATACCATGTTTGTGGATGAAGGCTTCGGTTCTCTTGATGAAGAATCATTGTCGCAGGCATTGCAGGTATTATCATCTTTAAGTGGAGAGAATGCTTCACAGAATCCAGAGGATGGAAAATATCCGGATTCTGTGAATGGACAGGGAAATCGTCTGGTGGGAATTATTTCACATGTAGAGGAATTAAAACAAAGGATTCCAAAACAGATTTTGGTGACAAAAACTAAGACCGGATATAGCAAGGCGAAGATAGTGAATTTATGCTGAATGGTACGGAGTTGAGATTAAGTAATAATTATAGAAAGAAATAGGTATAAATGAAGAATAAAAAAATAATTTTAGTTATTTTATGTTTGGCGCTGTTGCTTCTCTCAGGATGTGGCGAGAAGCATACAAAAATCGTACTTCATACAGGTTTTGCCAAGGATGAAGTATTTCGGGTAGAAGAAATGAGCTGCTCTTTGCCGGAATTGATGTTATATCTGACAACGACCCAGTCCAGATATGAGAATGTATATGGAGAGCGTATATGGGAGACGAATCTGGATGGAGTGACGTTGGAAGAAAACATGAAAGATATGGTGTTGGCGCAGTTATCCCAGATTAAGGCAATGAATCTTTTGGCAGCGCAGGAGCAGGTGGAATTAAGCGCAGAAGAAAAGGAAATGATAGAAGAGGCCGCAGATACTTTTTACGAGACACTTACCAAAGAGGAGCGAAAAATCCTGAATGTGAATAAAGATTTGATTAAACGTCTATATCAGGAGTATGCTTTGGCGAATAAGGTTTATTATTATTTGATTAAAGATATTAATCCGGAAGTAAGTGATGATGAGGCCAGAACCATTACGGTAGATCATATTTTGATTAAGACGTATTCTCTGGATGAAAATAATCAGAAGGTAGAATATTCTGCTGAGCAGAAAAGAGAAGCTTTTGCGAAAGCACAGGAAGTATTGCAAAAGGCACGGGATGGAATCAGTTTTGATTCTTTGATTGCTACCTATAATGAAGATAGTCAGAGCCAATACTCTTTCCGAAAGGGCGAGATGAACCTGGGATTTGAGACTACTGCGTTTAATCTGGGCAAAGGAGAAATTAGTGAAATTGTAGAAACAGAGTACGGATATCATATCATCAAATGCATCACTACTTTCAACCAGGAAGAAACCGATGCCAATAAGATTAAAATTGTAGAGAAAAAAAGAGAAGAGGTCTTTGGACAACGTTATTCGGATTTTGCAGCAGAATTAACAAAGGCAGTGAATGAAGATTTATGGGAAGAAATTACTTTGATTCAGGACACCGAAATAGATACCTCTGAATTTTTTGATATTTATCAGGAGTATCTGGGAGGACAATTTAGTTTTGAATGGAATTAAAGGAATCTGTTAAGATTTGTTTCAGTAAGAAAATATTGTTTTTTTTGAAGTCAATATAGTATTAAATTGTGGATTTAGAAAAAATTAATAAATATAAAGTCCAGTAAAATCAAGGGTTTCAAGAGAATTATTAGCACTCAAAGGAAATGAGTGCTAATTTTTTGTTGACTTTTAAAGGAAGGGATACTACAATGATAACTGTTCAGAAGTATACAGAAATTGCATAAATATTATTGAAAAGATTTTGAAATAATGTTTATTCAATTTTATGTATCGAGGAACTGTCATAATTAAAATGTTGACAAGAATGTTACAGAAAAGAAAGGGATGTTAAACAATGGCAAACAAACAGGGCAGCTTATCCATTAACAGCGAAAATATTTTTCCAATT
>CAZSBV010000126.1:0-5986 GCA_964605105.1 uncultured Lachnospiraceae bacterium
ATTCCACCTGACATTTGATCTGATTTAAATCCTCTGTAGAAACTGCTCCTTTAATAGCAGCCACCGTTCCTACATTCATGAACACAGGTGTCTGTATCGTCCCATGTACTGTCTGAAATTCTGCTCTTTTTGCTCTGCCTTCCTGTTTTAAAAGTTTATACACTTTCTTTACTCCTTCTATTTTAATTTTATATTGCTAAACAATTTCATCCTTCATTTAACACAAGGAAAAGTATTTCCTATTCAGAAATACTTTCCACAAATTCTTCTAATGTTATTCCTTCATCCATAATAATGGTGGCAGCTTCTTTTCCAACATATCTAAAGTGCCATGGTTCGTAATCAATACCGGTAATATATTCCTTACCCTTTGGATACCTCAAAATAAAACCATACTCTTTACTATGTTCTTTTAACCATTTTCCTGCTGAAGTATTCTCAAATCCTTCATCCAGTGTGGTATAGTCATTCGATATGATGTCAAGTGCCAATCCAATCTGGTGTTCACTGGCTCCCGGAACAGTAACAATCTGGGATGCTTTTTTATATGCTTCCAGATAAGAATATCCATTTCCCATATGCGTCTTAATTTTACGATTAAAAAGTATCTCCTGGCGGGAAACATCACGATAAGGAGAGCATACTGCCAAATAAACACCATCATCCTTTGCTGCCTGCAGCATAGCAAATAATTCCGGTAATATTCTGGCATCACATTTCATCGCACCTGCTATAGTTCCTAATTCAAAGGTATAGTCTTCCGGTACCGGATGCTGCTTATTTACAAGAAGTAAATTCCAATCGTCTTTTGAAAAATTATTGTTTTCCGTTCCCTCATTACTACTTTGCATAAATTGTTGCGAACTATTGCTACTTAAAATTTCATCTACTGAATATTGTTCTTCATCCTCTTCCAAAATATCCTGAGCCAGATTTTCCTCATCCTGACTCAAAAAAATACTTTCTTCTTCTACCGAAACCTCAAACTCTTCTTCCAATTCACCCATTGTTAACAATGACTGCGTTTGAAAAGCAGGTGTCGAAAAACTATTGCTGACAAGAAAAACTAAAAAAGATATGCAAACGCCAAGCAGTCTTTTTTTATTCCCCATAAAATAAAGTCTTACTCGGTCTACAAAAACAATGAAAACAATAAAAAGCAGCATGAGTGGTTTTAGTCTCTTATGCTTGTTACCGGTCTTTATACACTTAGAAACCTGTATTTCTTTCCACGTTTTTTTCATATATACCTATACTTCCAAAATAATTCTAACACATTTTCTCCTAATCTTAATATAACATAGAAGTCTTTTTTGTACAGTATTTTTTTTCATAAAACCATCTTTTTCCTTTATATATTCTTGAATTTTATATTGCTAATCGGTATACTATTTATTATTTCGTGTGCCTTTAATAATGAAAGCACCTCATTCAAAACAGATTTTAAGGAGGCTCATATGGCTGGTTCAACATATGGAACAATTTTTAAAATAGCGACATGGGGAGAATCCCATGGAAAAGGAATCGGTGTAGTCGTAGATGGCTGTCCTGCCGGTCTTCCTTTATGCGAAGATGATATTCAGATTTTCTTAAACAGAAGAAAACCCGGACAAAGCGATTACTCTACTCCACGTAAAGAAGCGGATGAAGTCAAAATTTTATCCGGTGTATTTGAAGGAAAAACTACAGGAACTCCAATTTCATTATTGGTTGAAAATACTTCTCAGCGTTCTCATGATTATTCACAAATTGCTTCCTGCTACCGTCCCGGACATGCAGATTATACCTTTGATAGTAAATATGGTTTTCGTGACTATAGAGGCGGCGGACGTTCTTCCGGAAGAGAGACCATTGGCAGAGTTGCAGCCGGAGCTATCGCAATTAAAATTTTGAAAGAAATGGGAATCGAATTCACGACCTTTACCCGTTCTATCGGTCCTGTTTCTATTAATGAAGATAATTTTGATGCATCTGCTATCTTAAGAACCCCCACCTATATGCCGGATTTAGAAGCGAATGAAAAAGCAGAAAAATATCTGAAAGAATGTATGGAAAACTACGATTCTGCCGGCGGTGTTATTGAATGCCGCGTTACCGGTCTTCCTGTTGGTCTTGGAGACCCTGTTTTTGAAAAATTGGATGCAAATCTGGCAAAAGGTCTTGTATCCATCGGATCTGTAAAGGCCTTTGAAATCGGTGAAGGTACTCATGCCTCCATGCTGAAAGGCTCAGAAAATAACGACAATTTTTATATTGATAACAATACCATACAAAAGAAAACAAACCATTCCGGCGGAACTTTAGGAGGAATCAGCGATGGTGCACCACTTATTATGCGTGCTTACATAAAACCGACCCCTTCCATCTTCTCTCCACAGGAAACGGTAACCCGCGAAGGCGAAGAAGTTACTATTAATATAAAAGGACGTCATGATCCCGTCATCGTACCTCGCGCTGTTGTTGTGGTAGAAGCCATGGCAGCACTTACGATTTTAGATTCTCTTCTTCTTAATATGACTGCCAAACTGGATTCTGTTGTTGATTTTTATAAACGCTAGAAATAGATTAAGGGATTTTGCACTTTATGCAAAATCCCCATTTCTTTTTATAACTTATGGAAAATGATACAATTTGGCTTATCAAGCTTAATTTCTTTTCCGTTCATTACCAACAATCCTTTTTCCAGATCCACGCTAAAAAATGTCATAGTATCCGTTTCATGATTTAAAGATACTAAATGTTTATTGTCCGGGAACAAAGAGGCATCCTTTGGATAATCTCCACTAACCGGAAGACAGAATATCTTAGATAACAATCCGGTTTCTTCATCCATATTATACACAATAACGCTGTTATCTCCTGCATTAGTACTTAAAATATATTTATGATCCACAGATAATTTCAAAGCACTTGCAGCACTCAAACTTGCATGATAATCATTTAATGTAGATATTGTCTGAATTTTTTCAAATTCAGGATTATTATTCTCATCTGTATATGCATATACATCAATGTAATTTTTCAATTCATGAACAATATAAAGGAATCTTCCGTCTTTGCTGAATTTCAAATGTCTTGGTGCAGATTCCTGTTCACTTCTGATAATATCTACCAGTTTTAATTTTCCTGTTATATAATCTACTTTATAAACATTAACATGATCCATTCCTAAGTCTGCAGCAAATAAATATTTATTATCACGAGACATTTTCACACAATTAATATGTGGTCTGAAGTTACGTTCTGCAATACTGCCTAACCCTCTATGATAGATTTCATCTGTGATTTCACCTACACCACCATCTTCACGGATTCTAAGTGCAGTTACCTTTCCATCATGATATCCTGCTACAAATAACATTTTATCTTCATAATCTGTAGAAAGATAACAGCCACGCATACCATTAATGTTTCCTCTGTTGATTTCGGTCAAACTTCCGTCTGCTTCTATCTTATAAGATTCCACACCAAAATCTGTAATTGAATACAAATATTTTCTATTATGTGAAATAGTAACATATGAAGAATTTGTTATCTCTACCTGATCCTTTGGTATAAAACGACCATTTTCTAAATCTACATCATATATTTTAATTCCATACTGGTTTCCGCCCATTGTATAGGTTGAAACATAAGCCACATATTTTTCCTTTTTCATGCTGCTGTCCTCTCACTGATATTTTTGTTACTTTCACTTTTATTCCAAAAACTTATTTTATCTGTTGTAAATTTTATCATAAGTCAGAATTTTTGTTAATATCTTTTTCTGAATTTGTAATCATGAAACTATTCCTTATTCTTTCTCTATGTATAGTTGTTGACAATCGTTGCTATTTTCTATATTTTAAAAATGAACTAGCCATTGTAGGAACACTATAATCACTTTCAATAGGGAGAAACAGCATGGAACGTAAACTTTTCTTTACAATTTCTGAACAGGACAGCAACCTTACACTTTATGATTATCTTAAATTACAAGGATTTTCCTCTCAGAATATTATTGAATTAAAGAAAATGAATCGTAGTGTACTCATTAATGATGAATGGGTTCATATGAATTATCGCTTACAAAATCAAGATCATTTATTAATTCATATTCAGGAAAACAATTCTAGTGAAAAAATCATTCCTGTAAATCTTCCTTTTCCAATTCTTTACGAGGATGAAGATTTAGTAGTTGTTAATAAACCTGCTGACATGCCTATTCATCCTTCTCAAAACAACTATGAGAATACTCTGGCAAATGCTGCCGCTTATTATTATGAAGAATTGCAGCATACACCATTTACATTCCGTTGTATCAATCGTTTAGACAGAGATACCACCGGACTTACAATTCTCGCCAAAAATATGTACTCTGCCAATGTTCTTGCCGGTCAAATGCAACAGAGAAAAATCAAGCGTTTATATTTAGCTATACTGGATGGGACTTTAGAAAAAAAATATGGCAGCATCCGACTTCCTATCGGAAGAAAATCAGATTCCACCATCGAAAGACAGGTTGATCCTATTCATGGTGAAACAGCCATTACCCACTATTGCCGTTTAAAAACTATGGGAAATTATACTCTTGCAGCTTTCCAATTGGAAACAGGCCGCACTCATCAAATCCGGGTCCATATGTCCTCTATTGGTACTCCTTTAATAGGTGATACCTTATATAATTCCAAACCATCAGCTTACGAATTGCCCAGACAGGCTCTTCATGCTTATCGGATCAGTTTTCTTCATCCTGTTACCAAAAAACTTATGAAGTTTTCTGCTCCCATTCCGGATGATATGATAAACCTTATAACATAATATCCAATATAATCGTTAATAGATTACCCACTATCTTTTATCTTGTACAAAAAAAGAATGCATCATAGACTTATGACGCATTCTCTTTTTTATCCTTTTACAAATTACCGGATTCTTTCAGGAAAACCTACCTTTTTCTGAACTTTTCTAAGTGTCTTGGTAGCGTAATATCCCGCCTTATCCGCATTTTCTTTAATAACACTGTCAATATATGCTTTGTCCTTACTAAGTCTTGCGAACTCATCCTGAACAGGCTTCAATATACTTACAACAGACTCTCCTACGGCAAGTTTAAAGTCACCATATCCTTTGCCTTCAAATTCTTTTACAGCTTCTTCCGGAGTCTTATTATTACATGCACAATAAATATCTAATAAATTCTTAATTCCCGGCTGTTCATCACGATAACAGATACAAGCTTCCGAATCCGTTACTGCTCGTTTGAACTTACGAATAATAGTATCAGGATCATCCATTAATAAAATACTTGCATTTGGATTCTCATCGGATTTGCTCATTTTCTTTAACGGGTCCTGTAAACTCATAATTTTAGCCCCGGCTTTTCCAATGTATGGTTCCGGAATAGTAAATACATCTCCATAAATACCGTTAAAACGTTGCGCAATATCTCTGGTAATTTCAAGATGCTGCAACTGGTCTTTTCCAACCGGCACAACATCTGCCTGGAATAACAGAATATCTGCCGCCATTAATACAGGATATGTAAACAGACCTGCATTAATATTATCTGCATGCTTTGCTGATTTATCTTTGAACTGAGTCATACGATTTAATTCACCCATATAAGTAAAGCAGTTCAAAATCCAAGATAATTCTGCATGTCCTGATACATGAGACTGATAATAAATACAGTTCTTTTTAGGGTCCAGACCTGCAGCAATATATAATGTCAAAAGATTTCTTGCTCTTTTTCTTAACTCAGCCGGATCCTGACGAACGGTAATAGAATGTAAATCTACTACTGAATAAAAGCATTCATATTCATCGCTTAAAGTAACCCAGTTCTTTAAAGCTCCCAGATAATTTCCTAAAGTTAAGTTACCTGTGGCCTGCATTCCACTGAATAAGACTTTTTTTCCATCAATCATTTCTATCTCCTCCAATAAGGTTCTCTCTTCTAAAATCTTTAATCAGTGTAACATTCTCCTTCTTTTAAGTCAAGAAA
>CAZSBV010000127.1:0-5985 GCA_964605105.1 uncultured Lachnospiraceae bacterium
AATAAGTCCTTTTTCATAAAGTTTTACTCGTTCCGCAGGAGCACCTAAATCAAAAGTAGCAATTGGCATTCCCATCTTAATAACTTCTTCCGTTGTATAAGAGAAAGTTTCTGGCCACGTAGAAGCCATCAAGAAAATATCAATATCATTTTCATAAATTAATTTTGGCAAATCAGATACATGGTATTCTCCAGTTTCTACAAAATTTGAATAATTTCCTACGCTTGTACCCATTACTTTTCCAATTAGCACGATACGAACATTAAGAGACTTTTCTTCTATCTCTCTTAACATCGCTTCAACTAAATCACTGCCCTTATGATGTATTAACATTCCAAGAAGCCCTATTGTAATTGTTTTACTCTTTGTATGTTCCTTATAAATTGGAATCATATGTTTTACTTCATGAGGCACTAATGTATATGGAAGACCTTCTCCAAATGTGTCCTTTACACGGCTCATTGTATCTTCTGAAAATGAACGTATTTCTGTACATATCTCAAAAAATTCTTTCCACCTTTTTACCCATTCTGTTTGAGAATCGCATTCATATTCTACCTTATAATTCTTTTTGTTATAACATTCCTGACATAGTTCTTCTTCTGGCATTCCGCAATAACAGTGATTTTCTGCGACTAAATTTATAGTTGGACAAATTGAAAAGTAGTCATGCATAAGCATAATGATATCTGCCTTCTGCTGATTTTTTAATAATTTTATATCTTTTAATGTTTTCCAAATATTTGGATAAGTTACAAGTTCATTTATCCAAATTTCATCCCAACGTAACCACTCTCCAATTAATAATAAGTCATCGAAATTTCTAACAGCATATGATAATTTAATATCACCATTCTCAAAATAGAAATCAAATCTATTTCTGATATAGTCGTATCTTATTGTCGTTACGCAAAAATCTTGCTGAAACCAATCCTTTTTCTTTTTTTCTAAATAACTACTTGCACCACCTGATAAGTTATGATCAAAACAAATAATAGATTTTGTTTCATTTGTGTCTATAATCATTTGCATTAAATTACGTAAATCTTTATTTAAATCGAAAGACATAAAACTTCCAACTTGTCCATCATAATCAGGAAATCTTTTCTTAAGTTTCTCCAAATGATTTTCTATTAATTGTTTCTTTTCATCACTTAAAAAACTTCCACCATGTTTATGGTAAACAAATAAATTTTCTACCTGAACATTTTTATAACCTTTTTTAATAGCTTTTTGACACCAATCATTCTCTTCCGCATATCCTCTATCATAAGTTTCATAATCTAAATAACCAATGTCTTTAATCGCTCTTTTACTCATACCCATACAAAATCCAACTCCAGTTGGTGCAGAGATATATCTAGGTTTTAATTTTTTAAAATGCTTATCAATATGATTTACATCTAACCCTTTATAAATCTTATTGTTTACACCAATATTTGGAAAACTAAAAATTGTTCCACTATTTGTATATGGCGTTGTTGTAGCTACCTTCTTTTCAAAAAGAATAGGATACATCAATCTCTCTAGCCATCCATCTGGCAATTCTGTATCTGTATTTACAATCGCAACATGTCCCTGTGAAATCTCAAGGCCCCTATTTACAGTTTTTACAAAACCATAATTCTCTTCATTCATTAACAGAATAACATTATCATTTTTTGAAGCATATTCCTTCTCTAATTCTACAACTCTCTTATCAGGACTTTTGTCATCTATTAAAATTATACGATGTTTCATATTTGTTTTAGGTAAATCTTCAAAAAGTTTCAGCAAATAATCATATCCATTATAAATTGGTACAATGATGTCTATCACTTCATTTGATTCATAATCAGTATAATCATTAATCAAATTCTTCTTCAATTCTTCCAATAAATAAGACTTCGCGTTTTCTTCTCTTTGTTCTTTCACTCTATAAACAAAATCTAACGCTTTTCTGCGAGACCATCTAGCAACTTCCAACAATGGTCCTTCCTTAAAAATAATTCTTCCTATTTTACTATACTGAATTCTTCTTAATATGTTCATTTAAACACTCCACCATACACACCATGCCAATAAAGTAGATATTGTTACTACAAATATACAAATTGGCATTAGGCTTTTTGCTACAGCCTCTGACTTTTCATTTCCAGATGGCAAACACAATGCTCCAGTTAAAACAAATGGTAACAAATATCTGTATGAGACACCCCAAACTACGCCATAATCAGGAGGTGTCATTATATATCCCACTAATACAATCACCATAATCATAACCGCAAATAGCGCTGCATATATAAACCGTTTGATTAATGGTTGATTCTTCTTCAACATTGCAATCAAAATCACAATTGTAATTGGATAAGAAATAATGGCTTTACCATCCATTCCTACATATAAGTTTTCAAGCAATTCCCACCATTTACGAATAAACAAGTTATAAATATATCCTGGATTCTCTAAAATATAGTAAAAATGTTCTTCTGGCAAGAACTTAAAAATTAGATTTAAAAATATAGTTTTATCTATAATTATTAATCCTATAACCATACAAACTACTATACATCCAGTCGCAATAACTGTTATTTTTCTATCTTTTTTAGCTAATTCTATTAACTTTATAAAATTATCTTTTCCCAAATAAACAAGCATACCTGCACACACAATAATATAAGGAATCTTCATGATAATAATATTATATGTAAGTAAGGCATACACAAACATTCCTATTGCTCCCTTAAGTGAGAACAAATCTATTTTTTCTTCTTTCAACCATACCACAACCGCTATTAACAGAATCATTTCCGAAATCAACAAACCATCACAATTGCATGACGCTTTAAGGAATAGCGCATTTGGGACAAATGCCAAAAGCCATATCATTTCTTTTAGTTTTGGAGCAATTTTGATTGCTAATGTTTCAAACAACACACATACAAACACTTGTCCAAAACGAGCTACCCAATATAACAATAAATCTGTCACCCCGAAGATTGAAGCTATTTGCATTGCAAGTATCTGTGGCCAATAGTACACATCACTACGTGTAGCTGTAGCTGTCGCAGAAACCTGATACATTTTACCATTATCTTCTGCTTTTAATGTTGCTATTAATTTATCTAAACAAGTTCGAGTATTTCCTTCCTGATGATATCCATACCCATTATAGTTTTCTTCATAATCTAATAGACGAAGTTCATTAATTTCATATGGAACAGTAGCAATATATTCCATTTCACTACCACTTACTCCAATTATACCAGATTCGGTACCAGTTGGCACCTTCTCTTCAATATATGCATAGTCTACCGCATCTGTATACGCACGAATAAAATGTCTATATTCGTCATCTTTAACACATGCTGGCATAAATAATGCAACTAGTAATCCAACAATAGTAGATGTAATAAAGAATACTCTTGGTCCATACCCTACTCTATCAACTATAAAAAGCCACACTATACCCAACACCATAAAACCGATAATTACAACAACTGCAACTTCTGTATACTGTGGTTCAAAATACTGTCGGATAGAAAGTGCTCCAGAGCCAAATGTAACTGCCACATTACTTGTCTGAGAAAAATCTACATATACCGAATATCTTCCCCCTTGCACAAGACCTATTTCTTTTACATCAATATATATCCCTTGTAGTTCTTCGTTACATAAACTTAGAATGTCACAAGTATCTTCGAATACAATATTACCATCCGAGTCAATAATATTATAGGTTATATTACCTGTCGATTCGGATGAAACTGCTACTTCCACTTGAATGGAATCCATTTCTTTACCAACACAAAGGAATTCGCCTCCTGCAATTTCATTGTATGGTATAGTTGTAATAGAGGCTTCGTTTACATGATAACTCTGCATCCCTCTATTTAGAACATATTTAATTTCTCCAATACCAGCTTTAACCACAAAGAAGATTGCAAGCAACATCAACGCATATTTAATTATTTGTTTATAATTCTTTTGTATTTTCTCAATCATTTATCCAATCCAAAACCTATTCAAAAGTATATATGCCACATAAACATATGTTATTGAGGTAAAAATCCCCCAAACAATCTTTGTTTTCTTCTCATCTACTATTTGCAAACTACCTAACTGCATAAAAAATAATGAAACAAATGGCATGAAATATCTTCCCTGCAATCCACCAATATATGGAATCTGATAAAGAGCAGTTCTAATTTCGTATGTTTCTGGCGAACTTTCACTACCAAATAATGTAATCATAATCGTATGATTAATCATAGAAAATAATGTCATCAATGTTAGTGCTATAAATGTTCCTAACACCACACTTCTATCCCATCTTGTCATACGCTTTTTTGACCCATCTGTTCCAATCAAAGCCATTATCAATATTATTACATAAAATAACAATGCAAACCATGTGGATACTGGTGTGTTTAACCATCCAAAATTACCCATAGATGAAACAAGTAAGTGGTGTGTATAATTCTGGAATGTACTAATAAGAAGCTCTATTGTTCTAGGCCATTCTACTACAACACCATACAATATCTGAATCCAACGGTTGTGTCTTAATACATATACTACACATACCATTAATATTAAGATAGTGGCAAACACAGGCCATCTAACTTTCTTAATAAATTTTTCATTAATTTCAAACTTACCAATTCTAACATGGAATTTTTCAAGAGGTAATATTAAACCCAATATCACAATAACTACATAAGGCACCTTGAGTAATGTCACCCAGAGCCATGCTATAACAAGAAATGCAATATCCTTTAAGGTAATCTCTTCTTTTTCATACCGTAAATGCAAAACATAACAAATAATAAAAAAGATAAGTGGAATAACTAAAGCATCATGTGTAAAACTACCTGCTTGTTGCATCATCATAGGCGATAACATAAAGATTGCCATAATACCTTTTTTAAATGGACAATATTTCAATGCAACTGAACATATTAATACATATGTAATCAGCGAAAACAATTCACCAATCTGCAATACCCAAAGTGTTGGTAACTGTAACACTATTGCCAACTGCATTCCTAATATTGCTGGAAAATATTTTATAACATCTAATCCAAATCCGTTTGGCCACATTTCTTGAATGTGATAATCTGGCTTCTTTGTTATAGCCGTAAGGAACTGCTCTATACTGGTAGCCTCCGTTTCATTCCATTCCACTCGACCTTGATCCATTCCAAGACTTTCTGCGATATTTTGTGCGAAATGATTATTTCCTATAGCATAGCCAATTAAACTTAAATGAGTATATTCATCTGGCACCTGCCATGGCGATATCAAAAAAGACATTACAACCCCTATAAGCATTGCAATGATTGCAAAGTATTTTATTTCCTTTTCTTTAAACAATTCTTTTAACATTTTTATCCCCATATTACTAAACCAATGTTTTTTGACACCGTAGATTTTTTAATATCATTCTTCTTATAAAAAGATAAACGGCTTATTTTTCCCATTTTCCCTATATTTGCATATTGTTGAGATAGTGAACTCTCACTATCACCATAAATAGCAGCAAAATATTCTGCCTGTTTTCTTGTATTTGCAAGTGATTGTTTGATTTCATTACCTTGTAACATTCTTTTTATCATATAAAATAATGAGTTAGAATTCTGTGCTCCAACACCATTATTTCCGTGTTGTCTATAAAGAATCGTTGCATCTTCTACAAATAATACCTTCCCAAATCTTGCGGCTACTAGCATTGCCCACCAGTCATGCATCAGCACATCTGTATAATCTGTTACTTTTTCTAATTCATCTCTTAGCACACGATTCACCATCATGGTACAGCCTGTGACCACATTCTGAATTAACGCTCGATTTAATGAAAGTGTTTTGCAATCCAGCCCTTGGTATTCACTCATTTTTTCACTTAATACATTTAAGTGTTCATCCACGACTTTTAGTTCTGTAAATACCAAACAAGGTAATTGCTCATCACCTTTTTCTAAGTAACTCATTTCTTTTTTCGTGATT
>CAZSBV010000128.1:0-5976 GCA_964605105.1 uncultured Lachnospiraceae bacterium
TCACCAAAACTAAAGGAATCCTCAATAGCTTTTTTCATTTCTTCATAACTAATTCCCCATGATTCAGCCGGAATTTCATCATGATAAAGGTCAATAAATACATTCGCTCCATACAATAATTTAATAACTGCATCCTTTAATGGGTCACGCAGATTTTTTATTGTGCGGATTGTACTCTGGTCATCTGCTTCTACCTGTGTTGCTGTCATCATTCCGGTTTTTTCATCCAGCACAAAGAAACCCTGATCATATCCTAATTTAGTAGAAATCATTGCAAGAATAGAATTGATATCCTTTATTCTCTGCTCTGTGAGAAGAGTTGCAACGTGTTCATCCACTTTTCCTTCTGTGGTGCCGGCATTCATTTGCAATCCTTTTAAAAATCTCGGAAGTTTAATATTGTGCTGCTCTGCGTACATGATAGCCTGTTGTGGGACAAATGTAATATGCTTACTGTCTTCCACTTCTGTACTTTTCCTACTCCATGCAATATCTAAATCTCTTAATTCTTTTCTGCAGATTTCCCATATAGGCAATTTTAAAGGGCTTTCTTTTTCTAAAAAATTAGGTTTTGGGTTTCCATAATACGCAAATAAAGGAACATCAACATTTGCAATATAAGCATCTGGTAAAAGGCTAGCCCATTCCGGTACATCTGTTAATTTGCAAGGATCTCCTTTAGAAGTTTCGGAAGTACTTTTAAAAGCTCTGTTACTAATTACATATATTTTTCCTTCGTTGTAATTCTCATATCTGTGATATTCAAATTTTGTATATATTTTCTTTTCTGCATATTTCCGATCTACAAATATGCATCCAAGAATATTCCCATTACTGTCCCATTCTGTAGGGATAAAATAACCCGGATAATAATAATGCAAATTTTCCCCATTCGGTTTAAGCATTATCCCAGCACTACCCAATGCATCTGATACTTTTTCGTCTATTTTTTCCATGAGATAATCCGCTACTTTTTGTAATGCTTTTCCCCTGGCAGAATCCGGCAAGTTTATTTCTATATCCAGCGTAACTAAACCTGATGTAACATCATCAATATATTGTGCAAAGTTAATAGTTCCAATATCGTCATCTACATCTTTCCATGGCGGATTTCCAGATGTAATTTCGTACCACTGATTAATCAGAGAATCCATTTTACTGTTTGCATTTACATCAATTTCAAAAACGTCTTCCACTTCTCTTTTTAAAAACATTTTTCCAAAAGTCTCCTTTATCCATCTAATTAAACCCATGTTATACATTCTCCTATCAAGCCACCCATGCATTATATGTAGTTGCAATCATTCTTACATAATATCTTTCAGCATCCATGTGGTGATCCTGCGCTTTTATTACTTTTTCATTCCCAGTAGAATCAAGTTTTTTATCATCCCATGAGTATGCATATTTTTCTTTTATTGTTTCCTCGCAAGATTCATGTATCTTAAGTAATCCCAAATTGTGATACTTTGTTACCTCTTGAATTCCCACCAAAACATCATTATCAGCACCTTCTACTATATATTTTCCATACTTCTGTATTGTTGCTATAAAGCCGCTAGCTGATGGGTCAACAATAATTTTTTCAATAGGCAAATCTCTTATTTTATCACAAAGCATTTTGTAATATTCTTCATTATCTTTTCTTCCATTTTTCCTTCCATCATAATGAAGTTCATCTATCTGTATAGATTTCAAACCATCAAAAGCATATATATTTACTGCAAATGGGTTTGCCGTTCCGTAGTCAATAGAAACAAAATATAACCTGCTCTTTCTTTTATCTACCGGTCCCTTTACAACATGCTTATCTTTATCAAACATAGAGTAAACAAGTCCTTCTGCAATCACCCATAAACCAAGAATATATCTTTGGAAGAATACTCCAGAATACATTGATTTATATCTTTCTTTTACTTTTTCAGATAAACTCAAATTATCATCCATTGTAAAATGTAAATACAAAATATTCTTTTCATTAGCTTTATCAATCCAATTAACTTTAAACCAATGTGAAGGACTAGCAGGGTTACAGTTGAACCAAAACTTAGAACCATCCACAGAACAACGTCCAGTAGCCTGATTAACAAATGATTCCGGCATAAGTGCTACTTCATCAAAGAAAACACCTGCAAGCGTAATACCTTGGATTAGATCCTGCGACCTTTCATCTTTTCCGCCAAATATGTAAAAATAGTTTTCTACTCCATTTTTTGTTACAACAACAAGATTTTCACTTCGTTTGTCCTCTATTGTATAACCCATGGATGCAAGAGTAAGTTTTAAAGTAGACAATACATTTCTTCTGAAAGAACCAACGGTCTTACCGCACATAGCAAAGTTCTGTCCATTGAATGTTTCCATTGCCCACAAAACAAATGATAATGACATTGATACTGTCTTACCGGAACGAATTGCACCATCAGCTATAATCCCATCAGCACCGGCAACGGGAGAATCTTTAGTCCACCAGTTTAATACCATTCTTTGTTTCTTGGAAAATGGTTGGAACTGGAATATCTGTCTAATCTTCTTTCTCATTCCAATCTTCCTTTGCTGTAGCATTTAGAGCATCCATAAAACCATCATCAACACTAGAACTTTGTTCTAATTCCTCATAACTTCTCTTATCTCTCCATTCGTTAGGCTTTCTATTCTTCAACCAGAATATCTGCGCTGTCGTATCTGGAACTACTTCTTTTTCGACAATTTTTGTTATTTTAATTTCCGCTTCTCCAGTATCTTTATCTACCACCAGTTCTCTAGTAGTTTCTTTATAAGAATAACCCAATGCTCTTTTTAACAAAGCATTTTCTACCATCCTATCGACTACTTCTTTTCCCTTTTTTAAGGCCTCTAAAATCTCTAAATAATTATTCTTCCAGTTATACAATGTCGCAACTGAAATTCCAATATTATGTGCTATCTGTTCATCTGTTAGTCCATCTCTGGCCCATCCTTCTATTTTCAGCAGACCTTCCGGCTCTAGCCATTCATGATATTTGCCTTTTGCCATTCAATCTGCTCCTTTCTCTAAAAATAAAAAATACTCCATATCAAATACTATAGTTTCTCAATACTATTGTATCTAATACGGAGTAATATTTTGTACCCACATTTTTATTCGCTTAACTTATATTTTTCTAGGAACTGTTCATACTTCTTCCCCCAAATTCCATTTAACATCATCCAGTCTTTTATGCAATATACTCCGTATCTCCTTTCTGCATAGAAATCTTTCTTTGTACAGTAAAGGTATATTACTTTATCAATATCCTCATAAGACATATTTTCTACCATGCTTTTAAAAACAAAAGGAGATATATAAGGATTTAACCTGGATAATGCAACTTTTATAAATTCTTTTTCTTCATCGTTTGATTTCAGACAAAATTCAAAAACAAATTTTTTTTCATTATTTGTTATTCCATAATCTTCATAAGACATATCTCTTTTACGCATATTGCCCTCTTTTTTATTTTTTAATTAAGACAACTTCTTCTCCAGAAATACCGCTGCATCTGCAAAGCCGTTTTCTTTCAGTTCACGGATAATTCTATCTACTTTGCACATTCTGAACTTCTCTTCACCGCTGTCATAAACTTCCTGACAAGCTGCCACACATTCCACATCAATACCCAAGTCATAACGTTCATTCAGTTCCACGGCAAAATCTTCAAGTCTTACATAACGTTGTCCAAGATAATCCAGATCTGAAACATCACGCACAACTTTTTCAAAAGCATTTTTAAATTCTGCAAGTCTTTTCTTTCCAAATCCATAACTGTCATGCAATGTCCATAATACAGATGCCATTATATTCATTACAGTTTTTTTTGCTATTAAATCATAATCTTCCCTTATTTTTTTCTCTGAGACTTTTATATTTAAGTGTAAAAGATTTCTTAACCGAATATCTTTTTCTAATGCTTCTAAACCTTCTTCTTTTGCTTTGTTATAAGCAGATAAATACCAAAACATACCAATTTCATAATCTCTATCTCTTTTTGCCATTTTTTATCCTCCAATGGACAGTCCTTATGCCGTTTCAGTGCATAATCTTCCTGCCTGTCCTTTAATATTTTGCAATAACCGATACAGTCTGAAGTTTCACATTCTATACATGATTTTGGTAAATTTTTTATTATACTTTGTTTTCTCATGCTTCCTCCTGATTTAGTACATATCTTTACTAAAAGATTTCTATATGCGTAAGCCCGTTCTCAATATTGTATTTCCTATCGAATTCTTTTACGTCTTCTTCTGTTTGCACCTCATCCAGATGTGCTAATGCAATATCAATGTTTGTTATTAAATGCTTTGCTTCAACTCTTAGGTCTGCAAGCTCCAATTTTACCTGTTCTTTTCTTTTTCCAATGTCCATTGTTTCATCTCCTTTAAACTTTGCGTTGTTTTCTCCGTTAAAACTGCAGTTTAGTGACCCGAACGCAACATACAAAACAATAACTCTGTCATTGACCGTTTTCGACCACCCTGATTACATGGATAAATAACTTTCATTTCCCAAGTTACGTCCTTATCTAGCTCTGTAGGATTTATGTATTCATCTTCCGGCTTAACCATCCACGGAACAGGAACCATAATTCCAAAGTGAGCAGAAGATTCGGGGTAACATTCTTTAATATGATTCCAAAGTTTTCCACTTTTCATATCTGGCTGAATATCCTTGTAACATGCCATTGTAGTCACTATATAATTCTTTTCACCGATAAAATTAAGCCCATTACCACTATAAACATCTTCCTTGCAGCTTTTAACCTCGTAACAGGTGAAAATGCCTTTTTCGATGTCACTTTGACAAACAACTCCTTTTGGCTCAAACTGCAAAAAGTCTATGCGTTTTACATTTACAGAACCATAATCAATACTAACTTCTTTGGCGTAATATTTTCCTCGACCTACCAAACGGTCAGATATAAGTAATTTACTCAAAAACTCCGTTGTTTCTTTTCTATTCATTCTTTTCCTTTCTATGTTAATGTTCCACTGGTGAATTAAGATATTCAATTAAGCATTTCTTACATTCATCTTCCGTAACGCCTTCCCAGCATTCTTCGAAGCCATGGCAAAAATCAATTGCTGTGCTTATTACACTTTTGTCAAGAATTGCGTCTGCCATCTCTTCCACACTCATAGAACGGATATGGTCTATTCTTGTCTTAGGTTCTTGACTAACCTTGTCTAAGCTATTCGGCTTCGATGGGTTATATGGTTCGGGTAATGGCTGCCATGCTAATGCAGTATTCATGTACATAAAACTACCTTCGCAAATAAAACCTTCTTCCATACAATAACCGTATCTTTTCGTATATGTACCAACTCTAACAACTCCAGTTTTTGTACTCACAATAACTTTTGTTTTTTCTTCAGGCAATTTATCACTACATAAAGTCCAACCTTGGTTGTTCTTGGTTAAATCTTGGTTATATTCTTCTTTCAATTCACTTCCACAACATGGACAAAAATTAAAATCTTCCACATCAAAATCACTTTCAGCATCACTTGAAACTACATACCAACATTCGTTACATGTAAATTTTATACCTTTATATTTTTCAGTATTCACAAGCATTTATCCTGCACCTCTTTCATTCGTTCCAATGCCTGCTCTGCTTCTTCTTGGGTGAGAAAAATTTTCTTTCCAATTTCCTCTTCGTAATAAACCGACAAACCATTTATTTTTGGCATAACATCATCAGAACAGGAAACTTTCATTATCACCTTTCCGCTTATCAAAGCCTTAAATGTCACTTCCGTAACAACCATTGCGATTATTGGATTTTTAGCACCTCTATTAATACGATAAACTGTATCTCCTACATTACACGGCAACCGCAAAAGCAATCCTTCCTCTTCCAGTTTCTTATACTCTGCCAGTTCCTTATTCAGTTCATTGATTTCCTCACACTTTTCTAAAAGAAACTTATCTACTATTAGCAGTTTCTCAGGTTCGTC
>CAZSBV010000129.1:0-5886 GCA_964605105.1 uncultured Lachnospiraceae bacterium
TGTGAGCCGGATATTATAGAAGCCTTTCAGAAATTACAATTGAATGTAATCGAAGAAACTACAGAAATGAATCAGAAAAATCTGTTACCTTCTGATCAGGTGAAATTGGTAAAAGAAGCATTGGATAGGTATCATCCAATGTTTGTTTTCAGTATTAACTTTTTCCCGGCAATAGCAGATATATGTCATATTTATGGGAAAAAGTATCTTTGTTGGACTGTGGATTGCCCTGTTTTGGAACTGTTTTCAAATTCCGTTCAGCATGATACTAATCGAATATTTTTGTTTGATAAAGCCCAGTATGAGAGATTTTATCCTTATAATCCGAGTGGTATTTTCTATTTGCCATTGGCAGCAGCTACAGAGAGATTCGATAAAGTGGTTGGAGACATTACAATTTTAGATACAGAAAAATATAGCAGTGATATTTCCTTTGTAGGTTCCCTATATATAGAAAAAAATCCATTGAGAGCATTGCGCGGTAAATTACCGGAATTTGCAAAAGGATATATGGATGGAGTGGTGGAAGCTTCTTTGAAGGTCATGGGATATAACTTTATGGAGGAAACTATTACGGAAGAATTGGTATCAGCGTTAAAGAACGTAGATTTGAAATTCTATTCTCCAAAAGAAACAGTAATGGATTTATCAAAGGTGGGGAGTTTATCTTCTGATTTTTCCCAAAATACCAGCATGGATATTTCAAAGTTTGTAGCAGCTCACAGTTATCTTGGAATGCAGGCAGCAGAGACAGATCGAATTCGTACTTTAAATACCTTGGCACAGTATTTTCATGTAGATTTATATACCAGAAGCGATACTTCGGATTTGAAAAATGTACATATCCATGGCGGTGTAAAGACATTGACAGAAATGCCAAAGATATTTCATTTAAGTAAAATTAATTTAAATATGACGATAAAACCAATTCAGACCGGCTTACCTCTTCGCATTTTTGATATTATGGGATGTGGTGGTTTCTGTATGACAAATTATCAGGCGGAACTACCGGAAATATTTGAAATTGGTGTGGATTTGGAAGCTTACAGCAGTTTGGAAGAACTGGTGGATAAGTGTTCGTATTATCTCACACATGAAGATGAACGACAGCAGATTGCTTTGAATGGGTATCGGAAGGTAAAAGAGTATCATGGATATTTGAACCGGATGGTGGAGATGGTGAAGGCAGTGGTGGAGTAGAACATTGAATAAGAATAAATAAAACCTCTTAAAGAAGATTGTTCTTATAGGAACAATTGCTTTAAGAGGTTTTATTTATTCCCGATACAAAATCCCTACATTCTGAATCATGATGGGTTTTCCGGTTTCCTGATAAAGCTGAACAACGCTGCTTTGATCTCCATAATAACAGTCACTAAGTGCAATAGCTCTATTCAGGTCTGAAGTATCATCATAGATTCCCCATGCACCCTGGCAATAGTTTTCTACTATAGATTGATATTGTTCTAAAAGTTCGGGGCTCATGGATTTAATAGTAGATTCCATGAGAGGGTGTGGACGCCACAATAAAGCAATTTCATCTTTCTCTTTATAAAAAAACTGCAGAGTATCAGAAATTTTTGCTAACATTTTTTCTTTATGTGCTAAAAAAGCAGCGATAGAAGTATTATAAAATACAATTTTCTTATAAGAATTATCTGATTTCTGAATTATGGGAAACCATTCTTCGGGGATGGAAATATTGTCTTTGTTAGAATTTGTTACTTTGTCTAATTTCGGAGACCCTAATCCCAGAAACTTTTCTTCCTGTATTTTGCGATCGGTGAAAGGACCGGAAAGACCATTTTCTTTTGCCTGTTTGATAAATTCATTGACATAAATCTGTTTCATATTTTCAGATTGTAAAATAACTTTATTGGCATAAATGGTTCCCGGAAGAAAACAAAAATGTTTCATGCCATTTATCGCAGCCTGATTGGAAGGGTCGATTTCCCCAAGAACAAAATAAGGAATATATACTAATTTGTCTGTATATTCACGAAGATTCTTGGAATAGTAATTTGGATGCACACTGGTAACATGGTTCCAGTTATCATAGGGGTTATGGATATAAATTGCATCCGGTCTTCGTTCTACAAAATCATAATCCTGATAATTTATTACTTCTATATTTGGAGGATATTCCTTGATTTCATAATGCATCTGACCAAAACTACCGTCAGGATTTTTTTCATAATAAGGGATAGGTACACAATAGGCATCACAATCAGGGTCTTCTTTGGCAGCAAGATAAATACTTTCCAGAGAGTCCCACATGGAGGCATTGTAAGGAAAGAAAACCACTTCTTTTTTGTCTGGAATTTCGGAAGTGATACTTTCTTTGATGATGGTAACCTGATTGCATAACTGCTGATATTTTTCTTCTATTAATTCCGGAGTATTTAAACTCTCTGCTAATTGGTATACATATTCGCAATAAGTTTCCAAAGTATGTATGGTTTCTATATTCTCTTCGTATATTTTTTCAATTTTATTTCCTATTTCTATAGCACAGTTCTGACAATCGGTAAGCAGACTGATGAAATTATCAATATCCTGATTGGCTAATAATTGTAGGAGTGCATTGTGTGCGTTTTCCATGGTATTCACAATAGAGAAAATTTGACTTTTTATTGCTAGGCTCATAATGGACTTCCTTTATTTTGTAGAAGAAATTAGTATTGTAATAGTTTGATTGTATTATAAATGCAAAGATATGGCAAATCAAAAAAATCGTGCAAAATGTGTAACAGTTCAGCTAAAGGATGAATTGTTACACATTTTGCATATAGAAATATGGCAGAAGTTTTACAAGATCGGAAGGAAAACAAAAGAAAGAGTTAAAGTAAGTTTTGTAAAAGCTATGTGTTGAAATTTTTATATTTTTAATAACTTGTAATGTTGAAAAAAATATACTTTTCAATGTTTTGTATATTGAAATAATTATATATTCGGTATAAAATTAATAAAAACATGTATAATCAATAAAAATATTAATGGATGGAAGGCGAAAATAATGTTTAAAAGAAAAGTATATGATCAGCTGTTGGAATGGAAGAAAGAATGGGATGGAAAGTATGCATGTTTGCTTGAAGGTGCGAGACGTGTTGGGAAAACAACAATTGCGGAGGAATTTGCACGTAATGAATATGATTCATATATTTTAATTGATTTTTCAAACATTAGTAAGGAAATGCTGGATATGTTTGATGATATTTCAAAGCTTGATCGTTTCTTTTTGAGATTACAGATGGAAACAGGTGTAGAACTCTTTGAAAGAAAATCAGTCATTATTTTTGATGAAATTCAGTTATTTCCAAAGGCAAGGCAAGCTATCAAACATCTCGTAAAAGATGGAAGATATGACTATATAGAAACAGGTTCGTTAATTTCGATTAAAAAAAATGTGAAAGATATATTGATTCCGTCAGAAGAGCATAAAATTCATGTATATCCTATGGATTATGAGGAGTTTATGTGGGCTACGGGGGGAAATCCTAATGTTCTGGATATGGCATATAAGAGTAACATGGAACTGGGGAATGCTGTTAATCGTAGTGCAATGAGAGATTTTCGCATTTATATGGCAGTTGGAGGAATGCCACAGGCAGTAGAAAGATATATCGCAACAAATAATTTTGAGGCTGTGGATAAAGTTAAGCGTGAAATTCTGGAGTTATATTATGATGATTTAAAGAAGATTGATGACTCGGGCAGAATAACGGATATGTATAAATCTGTTCCGTGTCAGCTTGCAGGAAAGAAAAAGCATTATGTAATAACAACAGCAACCGGAAAACAAAAAACAAGAAAAGATGAGGAACGACTTTTTGAATTGATTGAATCCGGACTTGTATTGCCTTGCTATAATGTTTTGAATCCTAGTGTTTCATTATCTCAGACGAAGGATATGAATTGTTTTAAGTTATATTTATCGGATATAGGATTATTTACCACAATGCTTTTTAATGATGCCCAGAATGGAATAGAGGATATTTATAAGAAACTTTTAAGTGATACATTAACTGCTGATTTGGGGTATTTATATGAGAATGTGGTGGCACAGGCAATAAAATCAAGTGGAAGGGATTTGTACTATCATACATGGAAAAAAGAGGGAAGCACGCACTCATTTGAAGTGGATTTTTTAATTACGTCAAAAAATAAAGTTATTCCAATAGAAGTAAAATCTTCGGCAGTAAAGAATCATAAATCGATTGATACATTTGAAATTAAGTATTCTAAACAAGTGGGAGAACGTTTCCTTTTGTCACAAAAAGATGTTGGAAAAATCGGGACATTAAAATTAAAACCTATATATATGATTTTATTTTTGTTGAAAAATTTGGGATGAGGCAAATTTTTCAACAAAAAGGCGATTGAATATGTTAATGAAGAAAGAAGTTGAATGGGATTTTATAAAAACTTTATCAAAATTTAGCAGGTATGGTCTGGAGATAAAGCATCATCATTTTTTGAACCTGATCCTGAATACCGGAATTATTGGCACGGGTCAAAATGTCCATGACAATTGTATTAAACAGACCAAGTTTTAAAATATCATTTTTGTATTCTGCTAACATACGGCATCGGCTGTCATAATAAGCACTTACACGAGAAGAAATACCGCCATCCAATATATAAACATCCATCAGATATTCCGGTAAATATCCAATTAGATTATTTTTTGAAAATCGAAGGACGAATTCCCAGTCTTCCAGGCTCTGGTATGCGGTATCAAAACCACCGGATTGTAGGAAAGCTTCTCGTTTTATCAGCATAGTAGGAGCACCGATAACATTACGAAGAAGTAAAGTATTTAACATCTCCCCTTCCATAACAGAAGGGAGTGGTTCTGTAGGAAAATAAATATCCTGATCTGTTAAATGGGCTATGTAAGAACTATAAATCAAACTGTATTCAGGGTGCACAGATGCATAAGCTATTTGTTTACTCAATTTATCCGGTTTCCAGGCATCATCGCTGTCCTGAAATGCAATCCATGTTCCCTTAGCATGGCTGGCACCTACATTACGGGCATTGGAAGCACCGCCATTGGTACCTAAATAAATATAGCGTATACGGGAATCTTCTATTTGTTCTATTAATTCTTTTGTTTTGTCTGTGGAACCATCATCAATAATTAAAAGTTCTATATCTTTATAAGTTTGATTTAAAACACTGTTTACAGATCTTAGAATAGTATTTGCACGGTTGTAGGTAGGAATAATTACACTGATCATATTATGGTTTTCCTTTTTTATTGTTTGTATATAATATAATTTGTTGATATCGGGGCAAAAAATAAGATTTGTTACCGATCTCATATTAGGTTAATTATACTAAAATATAACACAGAATGAGTTTAAAAAGTATATATAATAAGAATAAAAGAAAAAAGAAAAAATTTTAAAATTTATATAAATAGGGGTTAAGTAATTAAAAAACACTCCGATATAAAAAGTAACAAGATGAATTTTTAAAGCGAATTGACAAGGAAGGTCGGAAAGAACAAGGCGGTTCAATACATATATAATATAATCTTAAGAAAAATCCCCTTGTAGTAACATAAGACCAAACTAATACTTGTAAACGGCATAAGAGTTATATCTTGAATTATCAGATACTAACTACAAGTCATAGGCCTTTCGTCAGGGCCCGACTTAAAGCTCTTGACTTGTAGTTAATATAAATAACTATTTAATTTTTTAACTGAGACAAAAGGAATTGTCCAGTAATACAAGGAGGTAAATTTATGGTAGTACAACACAATCTTACAGCAATGAACTCTAACAGAATGTTAGGAATCACAACAAGCGCACAGGCTAAATCCACAGAAAAATTATCTTCCGGTTACAAAATTAACCGTGCAGCAGATGATGCAGC
>CAZSBV010000130.1:0-5883 GCA_964605105.1 uncultured Lachnospiraceae bacterium
CTTGGTATGAGATACTTCGGAGAACACAAAAAAGGTACATTAACAATGGCTTGGGCATTAGCTAACAGAAATGGTTACGCAGCTTGCCACGGTGGACAGAAAGAATACACATTACCAGATGGATCTAAATTCGTTGCATCTGTATACGGATTATCAGGATCCGGTAAATCTACATTAACACATGCTAAACATGGTGGAAAATATCCTATCACTGTATTACATGATGACGCTTTCATCATCAACACAGATACATGTTCTTCTGTAGCATTAGAACCTACATACTTCGACAAAACATCTGATTATCCTACAGGATGTCCAGATAATGATTACTTATTATCTGCTCAGAACTGTTCTTGTACATTAGATGAAAATGGTAAGATTCAGTTAGTAACAGAAGATATCAGAAATGGTAACGGACGTGCAATCAAATCTAAATTATGGTCTCCAAACCGTGTAGACAAGATTGAAGCTCCAGTTAATGCTATTTTCTGGATTATGAAAGACCCTACAATTCCACCAGTAATTAAATTAAAAGGTGCAGCTTTAGCTTCCGTTATGGGTGCTACACTTGCTACAAAAACTTCTACAGCTGAACGTGTTGCAGCAGGAACAGACTTAAATGCTCTTCGTATCGTTCCTTACGCTAACCCATTCAGAACATACCCATTAGTTAACGACTATGAAAAATTCAAAAAATTAGTAGAAGAAAAGAACGTAGACTGCTACATCGTTAACACAGGTGACTTCATGGGAACAAAATGTAAACCAGCTGACACATTAGGAATTCTTGAAACAATCGTTGAAGGAAAAGCTAAATTTGAACAGTGGGGACCATTTGAAGACGTTGAAATTATGTATGACTGGTCTGGTAAAACAGCAGACTTTACACCTGACTTCAACAACGCTGACTATGTTGCACAGTTAAAATCTGCTATGCAGAACCGTGTAGATGCAGTTAAAGGCTTCGCTGAAAAGAAAGAAGGATATGACAAACTTCCTGATGAAGCTTTAGCAGCTGTTCAGAAGTTAGTTGACGCTTTAAACTAATCTACGCGAAGGCATAAGCCAATCTGGGATGCTTGCATACCAATTTGGCGCCGCCCGCGAATAAGCACATATTTCCCCCGGCAATTTGCCGGGGGTTTTTGTTGGGAAAAAATAATAACTAAGAATCATAATTTTAGTTGTATTTTGAGTATGTATTGGATATAATATAAGTAGCTCGAAGTGCTTGGTATTCTGTTATTTTTGAACCTACATTTACTTTAAACGGGATTCCTACATCATTCTATGGCTGTCAAGCCCTCACTTCGTAAGAAGGATTGGAAGGGAAGGCAAAAGTAGTCTTGCGGTTACCCACCTAGCATCGCTAGGAGTCAGAAGGCAGAGATCAGCATTTCGGGTTAAAAAATACAAAAGATAAAGAAGCAGTCTTAGTGACTGCTTTTTGTGTTTACAGATATAAATATAAAGTGGGGAGAAAACGAATGTCTTTTAAATTGAAAAAATATGTATGTATATTATTAATTAGCTTGTTAATATTACTGGCGATAATTCCAATGTTATTCTTTAGAAAAACTCAGCCGGAAGGTGAATATATTACCCAAGAAGAAATAATAGTTTTGACAGAATTGTTGACTACGGTTTTAGAGAATCGATTACCAGAAGGTTCTGACATATCTGAAACTATGAAAGATCAAATGGAAACTGTGTCTCTTTTAGAAGAAATGACAGCCGCGTGGGAAGTGGAAGAGTATGTTACATATGAACAGTTTAAACAGTGGGAGGAAACCGCAAGTGAGACCTTTGATATTTTAGGAGAAGAAGAACAGGAGAATCTTTCCAAAAAATATAAGAAATCTTTTTTCATTACAAAGGAGGACTGGTATCTTTATTTTGAAAGTTTATGTGCTGTGATTGACCCGGACGGAAAGATTACAACAGAAGAACTTCTGGTGTTAGGTGATTCATCCAATGTTGTGGATGTGGAAGGAAATTCGATTGAAGAAGTATATGTGCTTACACAGAAGGGAAAATGGGAGAAAAAAATTAGTCCAAATTATATACCAAGACAACAAATGGCTTCTTATATCACTTATAAGGGGGCTTTGTGGGGAGTGTACAATGCACAGGCTGAGGCAGAGATTCCTAATGTGTGGATTGTAGAGAATACAGACGAGGAACTGGTTTATTTTTATAAGAATTATAAGGTGACTACTTCGAAAGATGATATTAGCCTGTCAGATAGAGAACAGGTGGCAGATATTACATTTATGATGGGGAGTTTGCACATTGTAGAAGTAAAGACAGAAAAGATTACAGGAAAAGTTCTAAAAATGTCTTCTGAAGAAGTGGAAATTGAAGGAATTGGCATTTATCCGTTAGCTGAAAATATTCAGTATTACCGATTGTATGACAGATTGGAGAATGTGGGACGAAGTGAAGTTCGTCTGGGCTATGATTTTACAGATTTTGTAGTGGAAAACGGACAGATTCAGGCAGCTCTTTTGGTAAAAGATGAGAAAATGGAAAACATCCGTGTTTTGATTAAAAATTCCAATTTTGACAGCTATTATCATGAAGAAATTACAGGTACAGCCGATGTAGATATGGAACTGGTTTATGGGGAGGAAAAAATTGAGATCGCTGCAGGAGAGACTTTTTCTATTTATTCTGACAGTGAGTATTTTGTAACAGATAGAATTTATTTAAAACCTAAGGCACTGACAGGCAGAACTGTATTTACCAATATTGAACGAAATAATGGCGGTCAGGGCTATTATGGAATTTTTGAATTGGAAAAGAGAGATGAGGGAATCCTATTAATTAATGAAGTATTGTTGGAAGAATATCTATATGCAGTAGTTCCTTCTGAAATGCCGGGATATTATCCTTTGGAAGCATTGAAAGCACAGGCGATTTCAGCAAGAACCTATGCTTATAATAAGATGATACATTGTGGATTAAGCTCTTATGGAGCCAATCTGGATGACAGTGCTACTTATCAGGTATATAACAATATCAAAGAAAATGAGAATACAACGACAGCGGTGAAGGAGACCAGAGGTCAGCTTCTATATGCAGAAGATAGTCTTGCAGGCACCTATTATTATTCTACATCCTGTGGTTTCGGAACAAATGCAGCAATCTGGAATGCTAATAATGTCAATACTCTTCCTTATTTACAGGCAAAGGAAATGACAATGGAAAGTTCTTCCTATACGTCAGAAGAGATGCAGACAGAAGAGATATTCGAAGAATTTATCTCAAAGATTGATGATTCTCATTTTGAGTCAGAGGAAAGCTGGTATCGTTGGACTTATGAGCATAAAAATATAGAAACTATTGCTGAAAAATTAATGAGTCGATTGGAAAATTATCCAAACTATGTATTTACCAGTACCGATGGAGCGAATTGGGGAAATCAGCCTCTGGAGGATGGTTTTGAGATTTTGGATATTCAGGTAAAGCGACGTGGAGCCGGCGGAACGATAGAAGAATTATTAATAACCACAGATAAGGGGAATATTCTTGTAAAAAATGAATATCATATAAGAGCAGTACTGACCGATGGCGAAAGTAAAGTGCAATTACAGAATGATGGCAGTTATGCTTGTGGCAATTTGTTGCCAAGTGCGTTCTTTGCCATTGATGTTCAGATAGAAGATAATCAGGTGGCAGGCATCAAACTTACAGGAGGCGGATTCGGTCATGGAGTAGGAATGAGCCAGAATGGAGCCAGAAATTTAGCAAATTTAGGATATACGGCAAAAGATATCTTGGAATTTTACTATGAGGGATGTCAGGTTCGAGATTAAAGTGCTTAAAATTGGTTAAACTGAATAGGCAAAAGTAATTATGAGGTGAGCTGGATGAAAAAGGCATATTTACTGATCAAACGTTTTAATCGTAAATTAAGACATGACGATATCAGTGCTTATGCCTCCAGCATCGCCTTTTTTCTTTTTTTATCTATCATTCCATTGTTGATCTTAATTTGTCTGTTAATTCCATATACCCCTTTTTCGGAAGCAGATTTAATGATAGTGTGCATGAATGTAGTGCCAAAACAGATGAATCCGTGGATTATAGGACTCATTAGTCAGATTTATGATAAGCCAAAAGGAATTTTGTCAATAACTGCAATGGTTACTATATGGTCCGCAGGAAAAGGAATGTTGGCTTTGATGCGTGCGTTAAACAGAATTAATGATGTTATGGAAGAAAGAGGATATTTCAGGCTAAGGATCATTTCTAGTTTTTATACGATAGTGATTTTGGTAGTTTTGATATTTACCTTCGTATTAGGAGTATTTGGAAGAAATATCTTGGAATGGTTGGTGGAAAAAACAGTAGGAATTATGGAAATAAGGTCAGAGATGATTTCGCTTGTAAGTTTTTTGGTGATGATTTCAATCATGGTGATTGCCTTTAGTGGAATTTACACCTACATTCCAAATCAGAAAACTCGTTTTGTTGGTCAGATTCCCGGAGCTGTATTTGTAGCGTCAGCGTGGAGCATTTTTACTTTTGGTTTTTCTCTTTATATAGAGTATTTTAGTGGATTTACGGCTTATGGAACTTTGGGAACCATTATTTTATTTTTGTTATGGCTGTACTTTTGCTGTTACATTATGTTGATAGGAGCGGTAATAAACTGGTTCTATGATAGAATTTAAGAAGGAATCCGTTGATTTTAAATATTGAAAAACTTGTTTTTGCTTGACATTTTATGCAAATTTAACTATGATAATATGCAGTGATAAAAAAATGCAATGAAGGTGTTAAGTAGGAACATACTTCCTTTCAGAGAGAAGAAGTCATCGGCTGTAAGCTTCTTTAAGTTCAGGTATGTAACGAATTTCCCACCGGAGCAGCTTGTCTGAAGTAGTAGTAAGATAAGACGGATTAGGCACGTTACGCTTTATGAGAGTCCAATCTTCGATTGGGAATGTGGGTGGTACCGCGGAACTTGAATTTCGTCCCTAGTGTTTTGTGCACTGGGGATTTTTTTATGGAGGAGAATTATGAGAACAAAATTAGACCAGATTAAAGCAGAAGCTTTAGAACAAATTCAGAATTCTGATGCGTTAGAAAAACTGAATGATGTCAGAGTTAACGTATTAGGTAAAAAAGGTGCTTTAACAGCAGTGTTAAAGAGTATGAAGGATGTAGCACCGGAAGACAGACCTAAGGTAGGTCAGATGGTAAATGAGACCAGAGCAGAAATTGAAAAGGTTCTGGAAGAAGCTATGACCAAAATGGAACGCGCGAAGAGAGAACTTCAGATGAAAGCAGAAGTGATTGACGTAACTCTTCCTGCAAAGAAAAAAATGAAAGGTCATCGTCATCCTAACACCATTGCTATGGAAGAAGTAGAAAGAATTTTCATCGGTATGGGTTATGAAGTAGTAGAAGGACCTGAAATCGAAACAGATTACTACAACTTTGAAGCATTAAATATTCCAGCAGATCATCCTGCAAAAGATGAGCAGGATACTTTCTATATTAATGGGGATATCTTATTAAGAACACAGACTTCCGGTACTCAGGTTCATGTTATGGAACAGGGCAAACTTCCAATCCGAATGATTGCACCGGGTAGAGTATTCCGTTCTGACGAAGTAGATGCGACACATTCTCCTTCTTTCCATCAGATTGAAGGTCTTGTAATTGACAAACATATTACATTTGCTGACTTAAAAGGAACGCTTGCAGAATTTGCCAAGGAATTATTTGGTGAAGATACAAAGGTTAAATTCAGACCTCATCACTTCAATTTTACAGAACCAAGTGCGGAAATGGACGTAAGCTGCTTCAAATGTGGTGGAAAAGGATGCCGTTTCTGTAAAGGTTCCGGTTGGATTGAAATTTTAGGTTGTG
>CAZSBV010000131.1:0-5842 GCA_964605105.1 uncultured Lachnospiraceae bacterium
AGAAATATGCCGGTCTTGACGGAACAGAGCTGGCAATTTCTGAATCGCAGGAACGTATGGCAGTAGTTGTGGATCCTGACAATGTGGAAGCATTTTTAGGTTATGCTTCTGAAGAAAACTTAGAAGCGGTTCCCGTGGCAGTGGTAACCAAAGAGCCTCGTCTGGTATTGAAATGGAGAGATAAGGAAATTGTGAACATTTCCAGAGCATTTTTAGATACCAATGGTGCCCATCAGGAAACAACTGTAAAAGTAGATATTCCTTCTGAAAAAGGAAAAGCGGTAGATAAAATCGCCGTAGAAAAGGTGGAAGAAGCTTTAAAGGAAGGCGATGTAAAGAAAGCATGGCTGACACTACTCTCAGACCTTAATGTATGTTCTCAAAAAGGTCTGGTAGAAATGTTTGACGCTTCGATTGGAGCCGGTAGTGTATTCATGCCTTATGGCGGACAGTACCAGTTGACAGAAACGCAGACTATGGTAGCAAAGCTTCCGGTGTTAAAAGGCAAAACAGATACCGTAACCATGATGAGTTACGGATTTGATCCATATATTTCCAGTTGGAGCCCATATCATGGAGCTATTTATGCTATTACAGAGTCCATGGCAAAAATCGTAGCTTCCGGTGGAGATTATAGTAAAATACGATTTACATTCCAGGAATATTTCCGCAGAATGACAGAAGACCCAAGCCGTTGGAGTCAGCCGTTTGCAGCACTTCTGGGTGCTTTTGATGCCCAGGTAGGTTTTGGACTTCCTTCCATTGGTGGAAAAGATAGTATGTCTGGTACTTTTAATAATATTGATGTACCGCCGACGTTGGTTTCCTTTGCTGTAGATGTGGCAAAAGAAGGAGATATTATCACTCCGGAATTAAAAGAAGTAGGAAATAAGTTAGTATATTTCCCTATGGAAACAGATGACTTCGATGTGCCGATTTATGCAAGGGTAATGGAAATGTACGATGAAATTCATCGTTTGATACAAGATGGTGTTATCGTATCGGCATATGCAGTAGATACCAAAGGTATCGCGGCAGCCATCAGCAAAATGGCATTTGGTAATAAACTTGGTGTGGAAATTTCAAAAGAAATGGATCCTAAGGAACTGTTTGAAAACGGTTTGGGTGGTATCGTAGCGGAAGTAGATGCAGATAAAATCAATCTCATTGACTGCGAATATACTTTAGTTGGTACGGTAACCAAAGAAGCTGTTTTCGAGGTAGGTGATATTACAATTTCCTTAGAAGAGGCGTTGTCAAGTTGGAAAAATACGTTAGAATCCGTATTCCCGACCAAGGGGGACAAAGTTGCAGATGCAATCAATACACCATTATACAAAGCAGATAGTATTTACATTTGTAAACAAAAACAAGCAAAACCTAATGTGTTCATTCCGGTATTCCCGGGAACTAACTGTGAATATGATAGTACCAAAGCTTTTGAAAGAGCCGGCGCAAATGTAGTTACAAAAGTATTTAAAAATTTGACAGCAGAAGATATCAGAGAATCCGTTGATGTTTTTGCTGAGGAAATCAGAAACGCACAGATTATCATGTTCCCAGGAGGATTCTCCGCTGGAGATGAGCCGGACGGAAGTGCAAAATTCTTCGCTACTGCATTTCAGAATGCGAAGATCAAAGATGAAGTTATGAAACTTTTAAATGAAAGAGACGGATTGTGTCTTGGTATCTGTAATGGATTCCAGGCATTGATTAAACTGGGATTAGTGCCACATGGTGAAATTGTTGGACAAACAGCGGATTCACCGACGCTGACGTACAACACCATTAACCGTCATATTTCAAAGATGGTTTATACAAAAGTAGTTTCCAACAAGTCGCCATGGCTTCAGTTGGCAGAAGTAGGTAAGACCTATGTGAATCCGGCTTCACATGGAGAAGGAAGATTTGTTGCAAACAAAGAATGGTTAGAAAAATTATTTGCAAATGGTCAGGTGGCAACACAATACGCTGACCCATTAGGAAACCTTTCCATGGATGAGGAATGGAATGTAAATGGTTCTTATCTGGCTATCGAAGGTATTACATCTCCGGATGGAAGATGTTTGGGTAAGATGGCTCATTCTGAAAGAAGAGACAAAAGTGTTGCAATCAACATTTACGGAGAACAGGATTTGAAGATTTTTGAATCCGGCGTGAAATATTTTAGGGATTAAAATAATAGCATTAGTTGGGTCATGAAAATATGGCAAAAGATGGGAGGTATAAAAACGTGAATCAGTTTTTATATGCAAATAAGAGTGAGCAGGTAAAGAAAATCAACAAATATATGTCTACCAGTATGGCAATATTTGATGCGCTGATTCTTTTGGTAGTAACTATCTCGGTGATACAGGGGAATCGTAGTTTGGGATATGGAATTATGCTGGCTACAATTATGATAGTTACCTGGGTCACTTGTTTAATTATGGTAAAAAGAAATCCCGGAACAGGTAAAATGAAGTACGTAGCATTTGTTGGACTATTTTTAGTTATGTTTTTAATTTCATTTGCCTATAATGACTACTACATGAGATTCATGACAACGGTTCCGTTTTTATGCATTGTATTTTATTTTGATAAAAAATATTCTGCGCTGTGCGCAAATGGAATTGCTATTCCCAGTGTTTTGATTTTTCTTTATAGGGCATTTGTAGTTAATAACTATACGAATGGCGATATGTTAGCACAGTTAGGAGCCACTATTGTTGTAGCTGTTGTTATGTATGTGCTTTTATATCTGACAAATGTGGGAACCCGTTTCAATGACGATTCTATTGGGAAAATATCTGCGGAGTCTGAAAAGCAGCAGGCAATGGTAGATGATGTAATGGAAATTGCCAATGAAGTGCGTCAAGGTACAGAACAGGCAATGAATTTGGTTGATAATTTAAAATTATCTTCTGAAAGTGTAAAACAATCTGTAGGAGATATTAGTAACAGCACCGCTGTAACCGCTGAGAATATGCAGGAACAGAACACCATGACACAGAGCATCCAGCAGAATATTGAGGATACTATGGAACGAGCAGAGCGTATGGTTCGAGTGGCCAGAGAATCCAGTGAACTGAATCAGTTGAATGCAGATAAGATGAGAGAGTTGAAGAAACATGCGGATGTTTTAGCCGAGACGAATCATCAGGTTGCCCAGTCCATGAAGATGTTGCAGGAAAATGTGGGGGATGTTAGGGAGATTACAAAGACTATTTTTGCAATCTCGTCTCAGACCAATTTGTTAGCATTAAACGCCTCCATTGAGGCAGCCAGAGCCGGAGAAGCGGGCAGAGGATTTGCGGTTGTAGCGGATGAAATCCGGGAATTGTCAGAGAAGACAAGACGCGAAACAGAAAATATTGCAAATATCTTGGATAAGCTTACGACCAATGCCAATCAGACCGCAGAAGCTGTAGAAAAAACCGTGGAAGTAACAGACGTCCAGGATGTAATGATCAAAGAAGTCGCAGATCAGGTAGATAGCTTAAGTGCTAATGTGGCAGGTCTTGTTGGGGATATTTCCAAGATTGATGAGATGATCGAGAGCTTGTCAGAAGCCAACAGCAAAATTGTGGAAAATATTGTCCAGATATCAGCCACGACCGAAGAGGTTACAGCAGCTGTTCAGGAATGTGCAGCAATTACAGAAAATAATTTTGAAGATGCAGTAAATACACAGGATATTTTAAATGGTGTGATAGAAGCATCTCACAGAATGAATAAATATATGAGTTAGGTGAAGAGTTAATTATAGTGGATAAATTTGAGAGGAAGAGAGCGAGAGCTCTCTTTCTTTTTATCAGACTTATGAATTGGGATGCCATACCACAGTGAAAACATTATTGTCTACAGATGCAGGAGTGGCTTTTGTGATTCAGTGTCCGGAAGATACGATATACCACGCCGGAGATTATTAGTCAGTTTTTGGAATCATATCCTCAGTACAGTGAGATCATAAATGCTTGTTTCTTTTAATGCGATTTTATGATAACGCTATATATTGGGTGGGGTTTGTAATTGAATAGTAAAAGTTACACTAAGGAGAAATATAACAAAACGATATGACACATTGCTAAGGAGGCGGTGGTTATTATTACAATCTTATATTTTGTGAAAAAAAGTAAGAAGCATTAAGCCAAGAAAGCAGTTTCTTAAGATTTCATGAAGTTTATACGCAAGGAATCTTTCATATGATAAAATGAGAACAAAATTTGTGGGAGAAATCAAATGAATAGATGGTTAAGTAGAGGTATTGGTGGCACAGATGGACCGACGTCTTATTTCGTTTTATCAAGAGATAAGAAATTCACAGTAAAGCAAAAGATACAGAAGTTTCGATTTAATATGAGAAAAGTATGGATTGAAAAACATATATCTGCAAAAGGGCATACGATAGAAGAAGTGTGCCAATACATTCAAGATAAATACGGATTTCAAGAAGTTGAGAAGAATAGTGCCGGTTTTCGACATGAATATGAAGAAATGCGGGCTTCTTTCTTGATAACACATTCACCGGAATTGTTGGGGGAATATGCTGCTCGACCTAAACTAAAAAGTCACGAAGAAAAAGATATTAGAAGATTTATGGAAGAAATTGAACTGCAAAAAAATAAGGCAATCAACATTCCAAAGGAAGCTTTTGATATTGATTTTCATAAGTATGTGAAAAAAGATGGTGATATAGAAATGCATATTGTCATTGAAAAGAAGTTTGACCACATTGGTGGCGGAGCAAGCGGGAGTAAGAAAGCGATTAGAGAGTTTAATAAAATATTTAAAGATATTTATCGATATTATGGTGTGACACAGGAAGATATTGAACATAAGACAAAGAGATATGATAACTTAGTTAGAAGGTTGGCGCAGAGATGATGGGGAGAAGGTGCTTTAATAGGATTTCAAAATGGAAGTTGTTTTATAAATAAAGGGAATAGGTGTAAGTCAGGAGTTTGTAATATGAACATTATTATTGAAAGAGCAACTGCAACAGATGCAGCCGTAATATTAGAATATTTAAAGCAAGTCGGTGGTGAAACGGACAACTTAACTTTTGGAGCAGAAGGACTGCCATTTACGAGGGAAGATGAAGAGGATTATATTACTCAGATAGAGCAATCCTGTGATGATATTATGCTTGTGGCAAAGGACAATGGGATTATTGTGGGTAATGCCAGTTTAAATCGCTTGCCACGCCGTATGCGACATCGTGGAGATTTCAGTATCTCAGTGACTAAAGAGTATTGGAATAAGGGAATTGGTGGACAATTGTTAAGCAAAATTCTTGAGTTTGCCAAAGAAAATACTTTTGAAGTAATCGACTTGCAAGTACGTAGTGATAATTTAAGAGCAATTCATCTCTATGAAAAATATGGTTTTCAAAAGATTGGAGCTCATCCGGCATTTTTCAAAATTAGTGAAGAAGAGATTTCATTTGATTATATGTGTTTAAGAATTTAGGAAGTGTAAAACTATTTAGTAGCTGTAATTAAAGGAAACATAAAAGTATGAAAAAAGAAGAAAAAACAAATGTAATGAGAATATTAGACCAAAAGAAAATAAATTATTCAAGTCATTATTATGCAGACACAGATGCAATAAGTGGAGTGGAAGTGGCAAACGTTTTAAAACAAGACCCGAATCAAGTGTTCAAAACCTTGGTAACCATGGGAAATTCAAAAAGCTATTATGTTTTTTTGGTGCCTGTCCATAAAGAACTGGATTTGAAAAAAGCGGCTAAAGCAGTTGGAGAAAAGAGTATCAACATGATTAAATCGAAAGATTTATTGCCATTAACGGGCTATATTCATGGTGGCTGCTCGCCCATTGGAATGAAAAAACAATATAAGAC
>CAZSBV010000132.1:0-5819 GCA_964605105.1 uncultured Lachnospiraceae bacterium
TTTTTGTATCTCAAATAAATAATTTGCTGCTTCCAGATGCATCTATAGAACAAAATGAAAGAATTCTACTGTATTTTTCACTTTAAAGTGATATAATGTGAGCACCTGATAAATCTAAATCACAGGTAACATATAAATTCAATAAAGACGTTTACTATCATCTACAATTCGGAGGCAGCTATGTTCAAACGTAGAAATGATCAACCTAAAGGATTAAAAATCATTATTGTTGGCTGCGGAAAAGTTGGTTCTACTCTGGTAGAGCAGCTGGTTCTGGAAGGCCACGATATTACTGTTATTGATAATAACATTACCAAAATAGAAGAATTGACCAATCTCTATGACATTATGGGATTGGAAGGAAATGGTGCCAGCTACAGTGTTCAAATAGAAGCCGGCATCGAAAATACGGATTTACTGATTGCTGTTACCGGCTCAGACGAATTAAATCTGCTTTGCTGCACCATTGCCAAACAGGTAGGTAACTGTGCTGCCATTGCAAGAGTCCGTACTCCAGACTACAGCAAAGAAGTAGGATATTTAAGAGAGAAGCTGGGGCTTGCCATGATTATCAACCCGGAACTGGAAGCCGCCAAAGAAATTGCGCGTATTCTTTATCTTCCGACCGCTTTAGAAGTCAGTCCATTTGCCCATGGACAGGCAGAATTGATTCAATTTAAAATCCCGGAAGGAAATCTTTTAGATGGTCTGACCCTTGCACAACTCTCCTCCAAAGTTCCCAATAAAGTACTGGTATGTGCAATTGAACGAGATGGGAAAGTAGAAATCCCCTCCGGTATGTCTGTGATGAAAGCCGGAGATGTCATTTCATTCGTTGCCCAGAGAGCAACAATAAAGAATTTCATGCAAAATATTTCCGTAAAAACAAAGAAAGTAAAAGACACCATGATTATCGGTGGTGGAAAAGCAGCATACTATCTCGCCAGTCAATTATTACATATGGGAATTTCCGTAAAAATTATTGAACAGGATCGAAAACGTTGTGAAGAGTTAAGTGTTTTACTCCCCAAAGCCATTATCATCAATGGCGATGGTACAGACGCTGAACTTCTGAAAGAAGAAGGCATTGATACCGTGGAATCTTTCGTACCTCTGACCGGAATTGATGAAGAAAACATTATGCTGACCTTGCATGCCCGTCAGTTGTCCAATGCTAAGGTAATTACTAAAATCAACCGTCTTGCTTTTAAAAATGTAATTGCTGAATTAAATTTAGGAAGCGTGATTTATCCTCGTTTAATTACTTCTGAATCTATTATCGCCTATGTCCGTGCAAGAAGGGCTTCCATTGACAGTAATATCGATACCCTATATCACTTATTTGATGGTCAGGTAGAGGCCATTGAATTCAGTATCGATGAAGCTTCCAAGGTAACGGATATTCCTTTAATGGATCTGAAACTAAAAGCACAGGTTCTGGTTGCCTTCATTAACCGTAACGGACGAATTATTCTTCCAAGCGGGCAGGACTGCATTCGTGTCGGTGATACCGTTATGATCGTAACCACCCATAATGGCTTTGATGAAATTGAAGATATCTTAAGATAGGAGACCTGATTATGAATACATCCATGATACGTTATATCTTAGGACACATTCTAAAGCTGCAGGCTTTGTTTCTGTTACTACCTTCAGCTATTGCTGTGATTTATCAAGAGGATACGTTTGTTCCCTATATCACAGTCTCATTTTCCTGTCTCATCATAGGACTTATGATGACATGGGTCAAACCTGTTGATCAGGTTTTCTACTTAAAAGAAGGATGTGTAGCAACCGCGCTGAGCTGGATATTCTTAAGTCTTTCCGGCGCTTTTCCCTTTGTACTGACTGGCGAAATTCCTCATTTTATAGATGCTCTATTTGAAACTGTATCCGGTTTTACCACCACCGGTTCCAGTATTTTATCCGATGTAGAGGCACTTTCTCATAGTTCTCTCATCTGGCGTTCTTTCTCCCACTGGATTGGAGGTATGGGGGTCTTAGTCTTTTTATTAGCAGTCATCCCCATGAGCGGTGGTTCCAATATCAACTTAATGAAAGCGGAGTCTCCCGGACCTTCCGTAGGAAAACTGGTTCCCAAGATCCGCTCTACTGCTCGTATTTTATATCTGATTTATATTGGTATGAGTGTCATTATGTTTCTTTTACTCCTTTTAGGAAAAATGTCGGTTTTTGAGGCATTAGCTACCACCTTCGGTACTGCCGGAACCGGCGGATTTGGATTTAAGAATGATAGCTTTGCAAGCTTTTCACCATACATACAATGGGTAACTGCGATTTTCATGATGTTGTTCGGAGTGAACTTCAATGCCTATTATTTTATCCTTTTCCATGACATAAAGAAAGCATTTAAAATGGAAGAAATTCGTTGGTATTTTACCATCATTATTCTTTCCGTATTTGTTATTTTTACAGATTTAATGCAGTTTTATCCGACTTTAGGAGATGCTTTAAGGGATTCCTTTTTCCAGGTAGCTTCCATTATTACCACTACCGGATTTGCTACTGCGGACTTTAACTTATGGTCTGCCACCAGTAAAAGTACATTGGTTCTTATTATGTTCATAGGAGGCTGCGCGGGAAGTACCTCCGGTGGATTAAAAGTATCCCGTTTGATAATTTTGATCAAGACTATCTTCAAGGAATTAACTTCCTATACTCATCCAAAAAGTATTGTTAAAATAAAAATGGATGACAAACCAATTGAACACGAAGTAGTCCGCTCTGCCAATGTATATTTTATTACCTATATGATTATTTTCGTAGTCTCTGTTTTCTGCCTTACTTTTGAAAACAAAGATCTGGTAACAATTTTTACGGCAGTAGTCGCTACCTTCAATAATATCGGTCCCGGTCTTGAAATGGTAGGACCAACAGCAAACTTTGGACATTTCAGCGACTTCTCAAAGTTGGTAATGATATTTGATATGCTTGCCGGACGTCTGGAACTGTTCCCTCTGCTGATGCTATTCCATCCGGAATTGTGGAAAGATACGATTAAAAAGAAATTGAAGTAACTCTTCCGAGCCAGCTCGAAAATCTTACAGATTTCCTCGCTGTGGCTTCTCGCCAAATGAATTTAATAAAAAAAGAAGATGAATACAAGTATCCATCTCCTTTTTTATTAAATTCGCTTGGCTCTGAAGAATTACAAATTACAATTCACAGTTATTTACTGTTCTTGGGAAAGGAATGACGTCACGGATGTTGCTCATACCTGTTAAATACATTACGCAACGTTCAAATCCAAGACCAAATCCTGCATGACGTGCAGAACCATATCTTCTAAGGTCAAGATAGAATCCATAGTCTTCTTTGTTAAGTCCTAATTCATCCATTCTTGCTTCTAATAATTCCAGATTGTCTTCTCTCTGGCTTCCTCCAATGATTTCGCCGATACCGGGAACTAAACAGTCCATAGCTGCTACTGTTTTTCCATCTTCGTTGAGTTTCATATAGAATGCTTTGATTTCCTTTGGATAATCGGTAACGAATACAGGACGTTTAAATTCTTTTTCTGTTAAGAATCTTTCATGTTCTGTCTGTAAATCGCATCCCCAGTATACTTTATAATCAAATTCATCGTTGTGTTTTTCCAGAATCTTAATAGCATCTGTATATGTTACATGACCGAAATCAGAATTTACTACATGGTTCAATCTTTCGATCAAGCCTTTGTCTACGAACTGGTTAAAGAACGCCATTTCTTCCGGAGCGTTTTCCAATACGTAACGAATTACATATTTAATCATGGACTCTGCAAGCATCATATCGTCTTTTAAGTCTGCGAAGCACATTTCCGGCTCAATCATCCAGAATTCAGCAGCATGACGTGTTGTGTTGGAGTTTTCTGCACGGAAAGTAGGTCCAAAAGTATAAATGTTCTTAAATGCAAATGCATAAGTTTCTCCGTTCAACTGACCACTTACTGTTAAGTTTGCCGGTTTTCCGAAGAAATCCTGAGAGAAATCTACTTTTCCATCTTCTGTTTTTGGAACGTTGTTTAAATCCAAAGTAGTAACCTGGAACATTTCTCCGGCACCTTCACAGTCACTTCCTGTAATGAGTGGTGTATTTACATATACAAATTCTCTTTCCTGGAAGAATTTGTGAATTGCATATGCTGCCATGGAACGAACACGGAATACTGCCTGAAATGTGTTTGTTCTTGCACGAAGGTGGGAAATAGTACGAAGATATTCAAACGTATGACGTTTCTTCTGTAATGGATAATCTGCTGTGGATGTACCTTCTACATATACTTCTTCTGCCTGCATTTCAAATGGCTGTTTTGCATTTGGTGTTGCAACAATAGTTCCTGTTACGATAACAGCAGCACCAATGTTTAATTTTGCAATTTCTTCAAAGTTGTTTATTTTATCTGCTGCATATACCACCTGTAAGGTTTCAAAAAAAGTTCCGTCGTTTACTACTAAGAATCCGAAGGTCTTAGAGTCACGGTTTCCTCTTACCCAGCCACCTACAGTTACTTTTTTATCTGTATAGCTGTCACGGTTTCTATACAATTCTTTTACACTTGTCAATTCCATATTTGCCTCCTCATGTCTCTTACGTATTTTATGTCTATTCCATACGACTTTTTCTTTTGTTCGCTATTCCTGAATCCTACTGCGTTAGCAATACAAGCATCTTTGTCGATTCTTTATTCAGTCAATTCAGGTACTTCTGTAATTGTAGCATTTTCTACCAAAAAATCCACTACTTTATTTAACAATATGCTGTCTCTGTACTCTTCCAGATCTACTGCTTCCTTGAAAGCATCCACACTGGCATAACCGTATTCTGCATAACATTCTTCTATAGTTGCATCTAATTCTTCATCACTGACTAACAGATTTTCATCCTTTGCAATCTTCAAACATACCAATGCCTGATTAGCAGATATTTCTGCTGCAGCAAGAGTTTCTGCTTCAAAAGTTTCTGTATCCATACCATAATATGCACTTACAAAGCTTTCCAGGTCCATGCCGTAATACATCATTGCCTGATAGGTCATATTATTTATATTGATATTATAGAACTTATCTATCAGTTCCTGTGGAACGTTTGAAACTTCAGCATTTTCTGTAACCATTGCCAAAAGCTGTGCCTTTACTTCCTGCAGGGCATATTCCTTTTCACTTTCTTCCATCATGGATTTCAAATAGGCACGATATTCATCCGCAGTAGTTACATTTTCAATCCCAAGAGAAACTACGAACTCATCATTAAATTCCGTAATCACTGCTTGATAAATACCATTCACCGTTACGGTAAACACTACTTCAGCTCCTGCCAAATCAGCTTCACCATAGTTTTCAGGGAAAGTAAGATTTAATTCTACAGTCTCCCCTTTTTTTACGCCTACAAGACCTTCTTCAAAACCATCAATAAAAGAACCGGAACCAATTTCCAGATCATATGTTCTTTCATCGAAAGTGACTCCGTCCTTTTTACCTTCATAATCAATGTTGGCAATATCTCCGTTTTCCACTACATCACGGTCGGTTACTTCTTCCAGTTCTTCGGAGGACATAGATAAAAGATAGCTAATATAGCTTTCGACTTCCTCATCACTGATTTCCTGTACACTGCTTACAATTTCCAGTCCCTTATAATCTCCCAAAGTAACATGTTCATCTGCATTGATTTCGTTAAAATAAATCATTGCAGTTTCTGTGTTCTCTGTTGTTTCTGTACTTTCTACAGCTGTCTCCTGATTATCTTCTGTGCTTTCCGTATTCTGATTAGAACAGCCGATCAGCTGTAAGCCAATCAGTCCTGCCACCAATACCTTT
>CAZSBV010000133.1:0-5775 GCA_964605105.1 uncultured Lachnospiraceae bacterium
CTGCTAACTTTGCAGATGCATCCCGTCAGGCAGTTATCGACATGAGAGAAGATATTAAGAGTGCATTAGCAGGAAAATAAATAGCAGAACTAAGATAGGACAGAGATTAAAAGGCTCAGCGTAAAAAACAAAAGGCATTGTCAACTAAAAATAGATGAAAGTCAAGGAGAGAGTAAAATGGAAGCTTACAAACAGGAGTTTATAGAATTTATGGTAGAAAGCCAGGTTTTAAAATTTGGTGATTTCACATTAAAGAGCGGAAGAAAATCCCCATTCTTTATGAATGCAGGTGGTTATGTAACCGGTTCTCAGTTAAAAAGATTAGGTGAATACTATGCAAAAGCGATTCATGATAAATACGGTGATGATTTTGACGTATTATTTGGACCGGCTTACAAGGGAATCCCTCTTGCTGTAGTAACAGCTATGGCATATAGTGAATTATACGGCAAAGAAGTTCGTTACTGTTCAGACCGTAAGGAAGAAAAAGACCACGGTGCTGACAAAGGAAGCTTCCTTGGAAGTAAATTACAGGATGGCGACAGAGTTGTCATGATTGAAGACGTTACCACAAGCGGTAAATCCATGGAAGAAACCGTTCCAAAGGTAAAAGGTGCTGCAGACGTTACAATTGTAGGTCTTATGGTTTCCCTGAACCGTTGTGAAAGAGGAAAAGGGGATAAGAGTGCATTAGAAGAAGTAAAAGAATTATACGGCTTCGAAACAGCAGCAATCGTTTCCATGGAAGAAGTTGTAGAATACCTTTACAACAAAGAATGTCAGGGAAAAGTATTAATTGATGATGAAATGAAAAAAGCAATTGATGACTATTATGCATTATATGGTGTAAAATAGAAAAAGAGGCAAAAAGGTCCGTTAGGGCCTTTTTGACGTTTGCACAGAGAGTTGGATAAAACCATATTCTATGCTGTGTGAAACTTGGAATAAGAATGATGAGGAAAATTCATGGAACAATCAAAAAGATATAAGTTTACCAATAAGAAACATCCCGAAAAAGGTATTATGTCCACCATTTTGGGAATTATTTCTTTAGTGTCTGTCTGGGCAGCGGTTTATCAGACCTTTCTGGCAAAAGGAGCGGCAGCTACCAATATGGGAGTGGTAGGGCTGATGATTACCATATTTTCGGCTACGGGAGTAGTGTTGGGATATATTTCAAAAAAAGAGCATGACAAATTTATGTTTTTCCCATATTTGGGCATGGTGTTAAATGTGATTGCGCTAGGCTGTATCAGTGTGATTTTATATGCAGGAGCGTATGGAATATAGAAAAGAAATGTGATAAAATAACGACATATAACGACGTGAATTATAGATAGATGGCAGATAACATAAAAGGAGCGAAATATGCTGGAAAGATTAGAACTTTCTTTGGATCGAATCAAGGAAATAAAAACAGAAAAGAAATTACAGAAAGAATATCAGAACTACTTTGAAATGGTAGCTGATTTCCTCTTACAGATAGAAGAAAATCGACAGTGGATATTGGAAGGCAATTTGAAAACAGCATCCATAGAAGAATTGGAAGTTAGAAATTATAAATTATATAAGGATATTTTACCTGAAAATTATGAGACAAGTTACGCGAATCCCAGCTATGCGGTACGGGTATTGGGGAAAGAAGCCGGTCAGTTCCTGGCAGCACTTTATGCCGAATTAAGAAGTCTGATTGTCGCAGCTTATGAAAACGATATGGATTCCATTGTAATTCGTATTGAGTTGTTCTTGGAAATTTATGGAATGTTCTTAGATGCAGAGGAAGAGAATAAATTGCCGGATTTTGCAAACTTGAAAGAGACTTACTTCTGGTTTGCCTGTGATTATGTGGAAGATATTTTGACAAAAGAAGTGACTGCACAGTTTGATCCGAGAGAAAACTGGGCTGGTAAATTATTAGATCATACAGATATTTCGGACCTTCGTTATCTTTATTATTATGGAGAATATGTAACCGGGAATGAAAAGAAACTGGCAGAATATATGAATAGTCTGCCGGAAGAAAAAATTGCGCTTATGGCAGATACTTATACCGAAGGTTATCGTAGAGGCTTTGAAGCTACCCAGAAAGATATTTCCATCAAAGAAACAGTCAATGTGTATTATTGTTTGGGGATGGAGCGTATGGTAAAAAAAGCCATGGCAAATTTCAGGGCTTTAGGACTGGAACCAATCCTTTATCGTGCGCCGGTCAGTTTTTTGGCCGGAAGAAGAATGTATAAGAGTGGTTATTCAGGAGCCAATGCTAACAAACAGTTTGAGTACGACCATGAATATGATAGTGCCTTGTATTTGAACAGCAAATTTATCAATCGCAAATTGGAAGCCTATAAAGCGGCATTGGAAACCAAAAAAGCGGAATGTGGCGTGATGGGTGGACCTGCTGTAATTGAAGAATTTGGGGATGAGGCTTTTGTGCCGATACCGAAAAAAGAAAATCTCAAGCTGGACGAACATAAACAGAAAATCCAGGTAGAATATCAGAGCAAAGCCAGAGAACTTGTAAATCACTATGTAAAAGGAGAGGAAAGAAGTTTTACCATCATTGCGTTCCCGACTCCCGCTATTGGGGATAAATTTGTGGAAGTGTTTGAGGAAACCATCAAATTAAATACCTTAGATAATGAGTTATATACCAAGTGTCAGCAGACTATAATCGATGCCTTGGATAAAGCAGAACACGTCCGTGTGAAAGGCTGTGGTAACAATCATACAGATTTAAAAGTAGCTATGTGGAAGCTTGAGAGTCCTGAAAAACAGACTAATTTTGAAAATTGTGTGGCAGATGTGAATATTCCGGTAGGAGAAGTATTTACTTCACCGCGTCTTACAGGAACGAATGGAGTTCTTCATGTACCAAAGGTGTTTTTGCATGGTCTGGAATACAGAGATTTAGAGATTACCTTTGAAAATGGTATGATTGCGGATTATAACTGTAAGAATTTTGAAGAAGAAGCAGAAAATAAGAAATTTATAAAAGAAAAATTGTTGGCAAACAGAGATACTCTTCCTTTAGGAGAGTTTGCGATCGGAACCAATACTACTGCATACGTGGCAGCTAAGAAATTGCAGATTGAAGATGTGCTTCCGATTTTAATTGCGGAAAAAACCGGTCCTCATTTTGCCATTGGTGACACCTGCTATAGTATGGAAGAGGATGTTGTTTCTTATAATCCTAACGGAAAGCAGATTATGGCGAAAGAAAATGAAATGTCTGCGCTAAGAAAAACAGATATGTCAAAGGCCTATTTCCAGTGTCATACGGACATTACCATTCCTTATGATGAATTATTGGAATTGACAGCCGTGGGAGAGGACGGAAAGGAAACATCGATCATACTGAATGGACGATTTGTATTAGAAGGTGTAGAAGAATTGAATAAGCCCTTTGACGAATAAGGTATTATTTAGTACAATAGTGAAATATAAGTAATTTTTTGAACGGAGGATAAAGTATGGCACAAGTAGGAATTGTGATGGGCAGTGATTCAGATATGCCTGTAATGGCCAAGGCTGCCGATGTGTTAGAAGAATTAGGGATTTCTTATGAAATGACAATTATCTCCGCACACCGTGAACCGGATGTGTTTTTTGAATATGCTAAGAGTGCAGAAGATAAAGGATTTAAAGTAATTATTGCAGGAGCAGGTATGGCGGCTCATTTACCGGGAATGTGTGCAGCAATTTTCCCAATGCCGGTTATTGGAATTCCAATGCATACAACTTCTTTGGGCGGACGCGATTCTTTATATTCCATCGTTCAGATGCCTTCCGGAATTCCGGTAGCAACTGTGGCTATCAACGGTGGAGCAAATGCAGGATTGTTAGCAGCTAAAATTTTAGCAACATCGGATAGTGAATTATTACAGAAGTTAAAAGATTATTCTGCATCTTTGAAAGAAAGCGTACAGAAAAAAGATGCAAGATTGCAGGAGGTTGGATACAAAAATTACTAAGTTCTGCCATAAAACAGATCTTAATATACAAACAGTATCAAATGACTTATGGAAAAAAAGAAAGTATTAATTGTCGGAAGCGGTGGACGTGAACATGCCATTGCGACCAGTGTGGCAAAAAGTGAAAAGGTAAGTAAAATTTATTGTGCACCGGGAAATGGTGGCATTAGCGAAATCGCTGAATGTGTTGCCATTGGTGCCATGGAATTTGAAAAATTAGTGGATTTTGCAAAAGAAAAAGCGATTGATTTAGTTATCGTAGGCATGGATGATCCATTGGTTGGCGGTTTAGTAGATAAAATGGAAGAAGCCGGAATCCGTACTTTCGGACCAAGAAAAAATGCGGCTATTTTAGAAGGAAGTAAAGCATTTTCCAAAGATTTAATGAAAAAATATAATATTCCAACTGCTGCCTATGAAAATTTCGATGATGCTGATGCAGCAATGGAATATATTAAAAATGGGAATTTTCCAGTGGTTCTCAAAGCAGATGGCCTTGCTTTAGGAAAAGGAGTTCTTATTTGCAATACTCTGGAGGAAGCACTGGATGGTGTTAAGAGCATTATGCTTGATAAACAGTTCGGGGCAGCAGGAACCCGTATGGTCGTAGAAGAGTTCATGACAGGAAGAGAAGTATCTGTACTTTCTTTCGTGGATGGAAAAACCATTAAAACTATGACTTCCGCACAGGATCACAAACGTGCCCAGGACGGTGACCAAGGGTTGAATACCGGTGGTATGGGAACATTCTCACCGAGTCCGTTTTATACAGAAGAAGTAGATGAATTTTGTAAGAAATATATTTATCAGGCAACCGTAGATGCTATGCGTGAAGAAGGAAGAGCGTTCAAAGGTGTTATTTTCTTTGGACTTATGTTAACTCCAAACGGACCAAGAGTATTGGAATATAATGCACGTTTTGGAGATCCGGAAGCGCAGGTGGTACTTCCAAGAATGAAAAATGATATTATTGAAGTTATGGAAGCTTGTATTGATGGTACTTTAGACCAAATAGATTTACAGTTCGAAGACAATGCAGCGGTTTGTGTTGTATTAGCATCCGACGGTTATCCGGTGGCTTATGAAAAAGGAAAAGTTATCACCGGTCTGGATAATTTTGAAGGAAAAGAAGGATATTATTGTTTCCATGCCGGAACGAAAGTAACAGGGGAAGGTGTGGTAACGAATGGAGGACGTGTGCTTGGAGTTACAGCCAAAGGAAGTAATTTGAAAGAAGCACGTGCCAATGCTTATGAAGCAACAAAATGGGTAGACTTTGACAATAAGTATATGCGTAATGATATTGGAAAAGCCATTGATGAAGCATAAAAAGTTAAGGAGAAATGTATTAATGAAAAAAACAAGAAGAAATCAGATGTTAAAAGGGTTGTTAGTAACTCTGGCATTTACATTTGGAGTTTTTGTATGGTGCTCTGATAGTATGGTCACTTTGGCTGCAGGAACAGCAAAGGTTGTTGCAAGCAGTGGAAAAATTCGTGCAAAAGCAGATACCAGCAGTGATACTATTGCATCCGTGCAAAAAGGCGATACCTTAGATGTTATTGCTTCCAGCAGTGATAGTGCTGGATATACATGGTACAAAGTATATGTAGATGATGAAGAAACAGGTTATATCCGTGCAGATTTGGTTACCGTGGATGGAACTATTTCTCCGGAAAGTACTACAGAATCCAGTGATAACGACACTACAACAACTACCTCTGAAAGTAGTGGAAGCAAGACCGTTGTAGGAAGTAACAATTCTACAGAGACAGAGACTAAAACAGAAACAAAAACAGAA
>CAZSBV010000134.1:0-5705 GCA_964605105.1 uncultured Lachnospiraceae bacterium
GTGGTATTGCCCCTGTGGGAGAATACTTAAGACAGGGAATTAATGTTGGTATTGGTACGGATGGTGCTTCCAGCAACAACTGTCTGGACATGTTCAGAGAAATGTTCTTAGTAACAGCTTTGGCAAAATTAAAGGAAAATGATCCTGCAGCAGTGGATGCTATCAAAGTTCTTTCTATGGCAACTGTAAATGGAGCACGTTCCATGGGTCTTGAAAATTGTGATGTTTTAGCAGAAGGAAAATGGGCTGATATTATTATGATTGATTTGAAACAGCCAAATATGCAGCCCATTAACAATATTGCAAAAAATATTGTATATAGTGGAAGCAAAATGAATGTGAAGATGACCATGATCAATGGTAAGATTCTTTATGAAGATGGTAAATTTGCAGAAGGTATTGATGCAGAAGATATTTATGCAAAATCAAATACTATTTTAGAGCGTTTACGTTAAGGTATGGAGTTGGTGACTTTTTTAAGTATTTTCATAGTATTTTTCTTATTTGTTCTATACCGGGGGATAATAGAAAATAGAAGAAAAATAGAAAAAATGAGAAAATCCTTTAAAGAAAATTTTGGTAAAGCTAACGAAAGACTGTGGAAGGGTGACGAACTGGAACGCATTTCACATTATAGTGAATATCGGAAAAGCAATCATAGCGTTGATGAACTGACCTGGAATGATCTGGATATGGATGATATTTTCATGCAGATGGCATATACCAGATGTTCCTTGGGAGATGACTATTTATATTATGTATTGAGAAACCCGGTAAAAGAAGAAGAGATTCTGACAGATAGAGAAAAGAAAATCTCGTGTCTGGCTAAAAATGAAGAACTTCGAATTAAGTTACAAGTGCTATTTGCCGGAATTGGCAGAATCAGAGACTATTCTTTTTCTGATTATTTAAATTACCTTATGCAGGAAGAAGTAAGAAGTAATTTAAAACACTATTTAGTGGATGTGTTAATTGTAGTTTCATTGTTACTGATAAATTATAATGTTGGACTGGGATGGACTGCTTTTTTTCTATGCATTTTATATAATATGGTCCTGTATTTTAAAGATAAGGCATATTTGGAACCCTATTTGATCAGTCTGCGTTATCTTTTAAAAAATTTAGACTATGCAAAAGAACTGGTAGATATTTTACCGGAGGAATGGGAAGAAGAAAAAAGCGAGCTTAGGGAAATTTTAGTTTCCATGAAAAAAATCCGGAAGAATTCTTTTTTGGTAATGTCTCCGGGAAGAATGGCAGGAGAAGGATTTGAGCTTATTTTGGATTATATGCGGATATGCCTTCATATAGATATCATAAAGTTTAATCGCATGTTGTCGCATATTCAAAAATGTGAACATGAAATATGGAAATTGTATGATATTATGGGAGAGGCTGATGCCTGTATTGCAATTGCAGAATACAGAGCTTTTTTACCGAAGGTCGTTTGTCCCGATTTCCATGAGAAAAAGATGATTTCTATGACGGAAGGTTATCATCCGTTGATTGAGAATGCAGTGCCCAATTCTTTGGACATGAACAGGAATGTTTTATTGACAGGTTCCAATGCTTCCGGAAAGTCTACGTTCTTGAAAACTTTGGGAATTAATGTATTACTTGCGCAAACGATTCATACCTGTATGGCAGAACGTTTTTCTTTACCGTTTTGCAGTCTTTATACTTCGATGTCTTTGAAGGATAGCTTGTTTTTAAAAGAAAGCTATTATATGGCAGAAATCAAAGCGATTAAAAGAATCTTGGATGCGGCTGATGAAGAAAAGATGGTAGTGTGTATGGTGGATGAGGTCTTAAGAGGAACCAATACCATGGAGCGAATCGCAGCTTCTACACAGATATTGAAGAGCATGACGGAAAAGAATGTAATCTGTATGGCAGCGACCCATGATGTAGAGTTGACAAGGACTCTGGAAAACGATTATGATAATTATCACTTTGAAGAAGCTATGATGGAACAAGATGTAGTCTTTTCCTACAAATTGAAAGAAGGAAGGGCTACTAGCTGTAATGCGATTAATCTTCTGGAAAATCAGGGGTTTGATAGTAAACTAATTCAGAATGCCAGAAAAATGGTGAATAAATTTGAAGAACAGGGAGAATGGATATGCGTGTAACATTATATTCAGATGGTGCTGCCAGAGGAAATCCCGATGGACCAGGGGGATATGGCTGTGTGCTTCATTATATTGATGGAAAAGGGAATCTTCATGTAAGAGAATTTTCCGCAGGATATGTAAAGACTACCAATAATCGAATGGAATTAATGGCAGTTATCGTGGGATTGGAAGCATTGACGAAGCCATGTCAGGTAACAGTGGTATCAGATTCCAAATACGTAACGGATGCTTTTAATCAGCATTGGGTGGAGAGCTGGCTCAAAAATAACTGGAAAAATAGTGCTAAGAAACCGGTGAAAAATAAATCTTTATGGTTACGTCTTTTAAAAGCTATGGAACCTCATAAGGTGGAATTTCAATGGATCAAAGGTCATGCAGGTCATCCGGAAAATGAACGTTGTGATGAACTTGCGACCACTGCAGCGGATGGAGATAATTTATTAATTGATCCGATGGAAGAGTAAGGGTTGACGTCAGTAATTAAGAAGTGATATGATAAAGCATATAGGAAAGGAACGGTGGCGGTATGGCTAATTTGATTGCATTTGTAAATTCATTTTTATCTTATTTTTTATTGTTTGCATTTATTGTTGTGTTATGTTTAATTGCAGTCTTTGTAGGAATTAAATTGCGTAAGAACAAAGATTTGAAAGACAGCAAATTAGCTGAGACACAGAGCGCAAATTAAGAGAGTATATTTTTAAAAAATAGGCAAAAGATAAGTGGTGGTAATTGTAACAAAATTGCCATCACTTTTTTGGTCCTCTACATTGACAGAAATGGACACAACCTTTATACTTATAACACGTCGCTACAATATGTAGTAGATGAAATGTTTGAAATACAATATTATGTGTAACGTAAATGAGAAAGAGGAAATGATTATGGGTAATGCAATAGCTGAAAAAACAACTATAGATACCGTAGATTATTCAAAAGAATATACTCCTAAACATACTGTCAGAGTAATTAAAAAAGATGGCAGTACAGAGGAATTTAATGTACAGAAGGTTATTAGTGCAGTTGGAAAAAGTGCATATCGTGCGCTGACTAAATTTACAGAAGCCGAAAAGTGTAGAATTTGTCAGTACGTTATTGATAAAGTGGATGAACTGGAAAGTGATGAGATCCCTATTCCTATTATGCATAATATCGTAGAAAGTGCTTTGGAAGAAATTAAGCCTGTAGTTGCGAAAAGTTATAGGGATTATCGTAATTATAAGCAGGACTTTGTACGTATGTTGGATGACGTATATAAAAAGAGTCAGTCTATTATGTATGTAGGGGATAAAGAGAATGCCAACACAGACTCTGCGCTTGTTTCTACTAAGAGAAGTCTTGTATTCAATCAGTTAAACAAAGAATTATACCAGAAATTCTTTATGACTACGGAAGAAATTCAGGCATGCCGTGACGGATATATTTATGTCCATGATATGTCTGCCAGAAGAGATACTATGAACTGTTGTCTTTTTGACGTTGAGAACGTGTTATCCGGTGGATTTGAAATGGGTAATATTTGGTATAACGAACCAAAGACTCTGGATGTTGCTTTTGACGTGATCGGGGATATTGTACTTAGTGCGGCAAGTCAGCAGTATGGCGGATTTACAGTACCAAGTGTAGATTATATTTTGGCGCCTTATGCGGAAAAGTCTTATCAGAAATATTTAGATAAATACTTACGTCTGGGCATTGCAAAAGATGTTGCAGAAGCAGAAGCTATAAAAGACGTAGAAAAAGAAATGGAGCAAGGATTCCAAGGCTGGGAATACAAGTTTAATACTGTAGCCAGCAGCCGTGGAGATTATCCCTTTATAACGGTGACTGCAGGAACTTGTACAAGTAAATTTGGCAAAATGGCAACCATTGTAATGCTGCGTGTCAGAAAAGGCGGACAAGGTAAGAAAGAATGTAAGAAACCTGTATTATTCCCTAAGATTGTATTCTTATATGATGAAAATCTTCACGGACCGGGAAAAGAGTTGGAAGACGTATTCGAAGCAGGTGTAGAATGTTCTGCAAAGACCATGTATCCTGATTGGTTAAGTCTGACAGGAAAAGGTTATGTTGCCAGTATGTACAAGCAGTATGGCAAGATTATTTCTCCAATGGGATGTCGTGCGTTCCTTTCTCCATGGTATGAAAGAGGCGGAATGCATCCGGCAGATGATAAAGATGTACCTGTTTTTGTAGGTCGTTTTAACATAGGTGCTGTATCTTTGCATTTACCTATGATTTTGGCAAAATCCAGACAGGAGAGCAAAGATTTCTATGAAGTGTTGGATTACTATTTGAATTTGATTCGTCAGCTTCATATTCGTACCTATGCTTATTTGGGAGAGATGCGTGCATCGACTAATCCACTGGCTTACTGTGAAGGCGGATTTTTAGGTGGACACTTAAAGTTAACAGATAAGATCAAACCTTTACTCAAGAGTGCAACAGCATCTTTTGGAATCACAGCATTTAATGAATTGCAAATGCTTTATAATGGGAAATCTCTGGTAGAAGATGGGGCATTTGCCATTGAAGTATTAGAACATATTAATAAGAGGGTAAATGAATTTAAAGAAGAAGATGGCAATTTATATGCTATCTATGGAACACCTGCAGAGAATTTATGTGGTCTTCAGGTAAAACAGTTTAGAAATAAATATGGAATTATTGAGGGTGTTTCTGACAGAGAGTATGTTAGCAACAGTTTTCATTGTCATGTATCAGAAGATATCACACCGATTCAGAAACAGAATCTGGAAGGACGTTTCTGGGATCTGTCCAATGGTGGTAAAATTCAATATGTAAAATATCCAATTGATTATAATACGGAAGCCGTAAAGACTTTAATTCGTCGTGCTATGGATTTGGGTTTTTATGAGGGTGTAAATTTATCTTTATCTTATTGTGATGATTGCGGTCATCAGGAATTAGAGATGGATGTGTGTCCAAAATGTGGTAGCAGTAATCTGACTAAGATCGACCGCATGAATGGATATCTGTCATATTCCCGCGTTCACGGAGATACCAGATTGAACGATGCGAAAATGGCAGAAATAGCGGAAAGGAAGTCTATGTAAATATGAGATATCATAATATCACCAAGGATGATATGCTGAACGGAGACGGCCTCAGAGTCGTTCTCTGGGTGGCAGGGTGCGCTCATTGTTGTAAAGAGTGTCACAATCCCATTACATGGGACCCGGATGGTGGGCTTTTATTTGATGATAATGCCAAAAAGGAAATCTTTGAGCAGTTAGATGAAAATTACATATCAGGGATTACCTTTTCCGGCGGAGATCCCCTACATCCTGCCAACAGTTTGGAAGTAAAGAACTTTATGGCAGAGATAAAGGAGAAGTATCCGAACAAGACCATTTGGTTATATACCGGTGCTGACTGGGAAGATATCTGGCAGATGTCATTGATGAAATATGTGGATGTGTGTGTAGACGGAGAATTTAAAATTAATTTGAAAGATACCAAGCTCCTTTGGAAAGGCAGTTCCAACCAGAGAGTGATTGATGTACAGGCCACATTAAAGCAGGAAAATAAGAAAGTACCCGTGTTACA
>CAZSBV010000135.1:0-2014 GCA_964605105.1 uncultured Lachnospiraceae bacterium
GTAGGTGCTGTAGTTGGTTTCCTTCCACTTGTAATGGTAATGTATTTCTTAATCGCATTATTAGAAGACTGTGGTTATATGGCACGTGTATCTGTTGTACTTGACCCAATTTTCAAAAAAGTAGGTCTTTCCGGTAAATCCGTAATTCCTTTTGTTATCGGTACCGGATGTGCAATCCCCGGTGTTATGGCTTGTCGTACAATCCGTAACGAAAGAGAAAGAAGAGCAACAGCGATGCTCACACCATTTATGCCATGTGGAGCTAAACTTCCTGTTATTGCTCTTTTTGCAGGTGCATTCTTTGCAGATGCTTCCTGGGTCGGAACATTAATGTATTTTGTTGGTATTTTATTAATTTTCCTTGGTGCTTTATTAGTTAACAAAATTACAGGACATAAATACAGAAAATCTTTCTTTATTATCGAGCTTCCGGAATATAAACTTCCAAGCCTTAAGAGAGCATTTGGTTCTATGATGTCTCGTGGTAAAGCATATATTATTAAAGCAGGAACTATTATTCTTGTTTGTAATACAGTAGTACAGATCATGCAGTCATTTAACTGGAAATTACAGCTTGTGGAAGAAGGTATGGAAAGTACATCTATTCTTGCTTCTATTGCTTCTCCAATTGCTGTATTATTAGTACCAATCGTAGGTATTGCAGCATGGCAGTTGGCGGCAGCCGCAGTGACTGGTTTTATTGCAAAAGAAAATGTTGTTGGTACACTGGCAGTATGTTACGCATTAACAAACTTTATTGATACAGAAGAATTGGCATTGGTTGGCGGAGCTAATGAAGTAGCTGTAGTTATGGGATTAACAAAGGTAGCAGCTTTGGCATACTTAATGTTCAACCTGTTCACACCACCTTGTTTTGCAGCTTTAGGAGCTATGAACTCCGAAATGCAGGATAGAAAATGGCTGTGGGGCGGCATTGCATTACAGTTTGGAACCGGTTACACAGTAGCATTCCTTGTATACCAGATCGGTACATTAATTACCACAGGAAGCTTCGGAACAGCATTTGTTCCTGGTTTCATTGCAGTAGCAGCTATGGTGGCAGTTGTGGTATACTTTATTCAGAAGAACAACAAAGAATTTGATAAAAAATATCAGTTGAAAAAATAATAAAGGCGATTGATTATTCAAATTCTGAATCATAAATTTATTGTTCAAAGCAAAGAAATGGAGAAAAAATGGCAAGTTTTGTTGTAGCAGTAATTCTATTGCTTATTATTGCATTAGCAGTCAGCTATATTATAAAAGAAAAGAAAAAAGGTACTGTATGTATCGGGTGTCCACATGCAGGAACTTGTGCTAACAAGCACAAAGAAACTTCCGGATGTGGATGTCATTAATTCTCGGATTCTCCTAAATTTTCATTATAATTAAAAGAAGCAAGAGGTATTTAGAAAAAAATCTAAATACCTCTTGCTTTTTATGCGAAAAAAATGTATCATCTATTTAGAAAAAAATCTAATTAGAAAAAAGTCTAAATATAAAATGATAAAAAAAGTTCCATTTTACGTGTGAAGGAGTGAAATGGGAGGACAGATAGAAAAGAAAGGAGAGTATGTATGGGATTTGCAGAAACATTTAAGGCTTTGTCAGACCCGGTAAGAAGAGAAATCTTAGAGATGTTGAAAAAAGGACGAATGTCCGCGGGAGACATAGGAAGTCATTTTGATATGACAGGGGCGACCATATCTTATCATTTGAATATTTTGAAAAAGGCGGAATTGGTCAGAGAAACAAAGCAGAAGAATTTTGTTTTTTATGAATTGAATACTTCGGTAGTAGAGGAAGTGATGCTTTGGCTTTCTAGTTTAAAGGTGGAAGACGAAGAGTTTGATTCGAAGCAGCAAATGGATGAAAGGAAGGACATGAATTATGAAGAAAATCAATAAAAAAACGCTTGTTTTAACAAGCATTGTTACTTTAATTCCGTTGATTGTAGGAGCATTGATCTGGCAGAAACTTCCGGATACGATTCCGACACACTTTGGCATGGATG
>CAZSBV010000135.1:2114-5698 GCA_964605105.1 uncultured Lachnospiraceae bacterium
GCTATGGTGCTTGTGCCAACTGGGTATTCTTTTCTTTATTACAAGAAAAATAAATAGGCAATATTTTATGGAATGAGCAGAAAGCGGTGAAAACATGAAAAATACAACTCTTTGTTATATAGAAAAAGAAAACAGCTACCTGATGCTTCATCGGGTGAAAAAAGTAAATGATATGAACCAGGAAAAATGGATCGGTGTCGGTGGTAAGCTGGAAGAAGGAGAGAGTCCGGAGGAATGTGTTCTTCGGGAAGTGGAAGAAGAGACCGGGTTAACATTGAAACAATATCGATATCGTGGATTTATTACCTTTGTATCCAAGCAATGGGGAACAGAATATATGCATTTGTTTACAGCAACCGAATATGAAGGAGAGATCAAGGAATGTGACGAAGGAAATCTGGAATGGGTGCCAAAGTCACAGATAGAGAAGCTGAATCTGTGGGAAGGAGATAAGATTTTCTTTAGACTACTAGAAGAAGATGCAGGATTCTTTACGTTGAAGTTATGTTATGACGAAGATAAACTGCTATCTTATGCGATAAGTAAATACTAGAATAGTCCCATGATCGGAATTGCATTTTGAAATATTAAAGAGTACAATATTGTCAGGGTTATAAAGCGGTTTTAAAATGTAATATAATATATGAAATCAAAAGGGAAGGAGACAAAAAATGAAGAAATATGTATTTGGTGTGGATGTAGGTGGAACAACAATTAAAATGGGATTTTTTACAGTAGAAGGGGAACTTCTTGAAAAATGGGAAATCCCAACACGTAGAGAGAATAATTCAGAGAATGTTCTTCCGGATATTGCAGCAGCAATCGACAACAAACTTGCTGAAAAAGGCATTTCCAAAGAAGAAGTGTCAGGTGTTGGTTTTGGAGTACCGGGTCCTGTAACCAAAGAAGGGATTATTCAGATGAATGCTAACCTGGGCTGGAGAAACAAACATGTTGCTAAAGAATTAGGTGCATTAACAGGACTTCCTTGTATGGGTGGTAATGATGTTAAAACTGCCGGTCTTGGCGAAATGTGGAAAGGTGGAGCTGCAGAATATGACAATGCGGTGTTCATTACGTTAGGAACTGGTGTGGCGGCAGCTATTATTGTAGAGGGCAAAGTAATTTTAGGTGCTATGGGAGCCGCTGGTGAAATCGGACATATCAAAGTGGAAATGGAAGAGACGGTGGCTTGTGGATGTGGCGGTATTGGATGTGCAGAACAGTATGCATCTGCAACCGGTATTGTAAAAATGGCAAATAAGAAGCTTGCTGAGAGTGACAGACCATCTGTATTGAGAGAGGAAGAGGTTACTTCGAAAGCAGTATTTGATGCCTATAAAGCAGGAGATGAACTGGCAACAGAAGTGGTTGAAAAATTTGGACACTATTTAGGATACTCTCTTGCAGCAACAGCTGCAGTGATAGATCCGGAGGCATTTATTATTGGCGGTGGTGTATCCAAAGCAGGAGATGCTTTGATAGAAGTAGTTCAGAAATATTATAAACAGTATGTATGGCCGGGATGCCGTGATAAGAAATTTGTTCTTGCTAAATTAGGAAATGATGCAGGTATTTACGGAGCTGCAAGCTATGTGTTATAATATGACATTATATAAATAAGAAGAAATGGGGTTCGTATCACGAACCCCATTTCTTAGGAGGACAGGAAAATGACAAAAGAGACGGTTAAAAAAGGTAAAATGAAGAAAATAACAGTAGTTATTGTTGCAATATTAGTGGTAATTTTGGGGGCATTGTTCCTATACACCAATGATTATTACAGAAGCGAAGTCAGTAAAGAGGATTTTGTGGGAAATGCAGCTTATACGGTGGAAGAATTTTCAGATGGAATTTTTATTGATGGAAGTGGAACTGAAGATGCAGTCATTTTTTATCCGGGAGCAAAAGTAGAATATACTGCATATCTGCCATTATGTGTGAAGCTGGCAGAACAGGGAGTGGATTGTTTCTTAGTAGAGATGCCGTTTCATCTTGCAATTCTGGGGATGAACAAAGCAGATAAAATTATGAGTGACTATTCTTATGAAAACTGGTATCTGGCGGGACATTCTTTAGGGGGTGCCATGGCTGCGAATTACGTGGCTGAAAATGTAGAGGATTTTGCCGGATTGATCATGTTGGCAGCCTATCCGACGAAACCATTGGTTTCTGATGAATTGAAGGTGCTTTCCATTTATGGTAATAAGGATGAAGTCCTGAATGAAGAAAAAATGGATGCTGCAGCAGAGTTTGTTCCCGAACATTACACAGAAATCGGGCTGGGTGGCGCAAATCATGCCGGATTTGGAAATTATGGTCCCCAGGAGGGCGACGGAGAAGCTACTATGGAGAGAGAAAAACAACAGGAGATGACAGTTCATTATATTATGAAAATGATTCAGAAAACATATTGATGTTTCTATGGCTCGGTCATATTTGACCGAGCTGTTTTTCTGGGGAAAACAAATGCAGAAAAAGACAAATGTTTTCCATAAAAATACATTTTGTATTTGACAAAAAACAATTTTTTTTGTATCATAGAACGCAGTTGCATGAACCGGACGGTTTTTTTGTGTACTATTAACCAATCTGGTTCTATTTTTTTATATAAGGAGACTTTATCATGCTAAAGTATATTGCGAAAAGAATTGTACTTGCTATCGCAACAATTTGGGCAGTAGCTACTATTACCTTTTTCTTAATGAATATGGTACCAGGCGGACCTTTCCTTTCTGAAAAGGCAATCAGTCCACAGGCTACCGCGGCGTTAGAAGCGAAGTATGGATTGGACAAACCGTTGATTCAGCGTTACGGCACTTATATGTGGGATGCTCTTCACGGGGATTTTGGTGACAGTTTAAAACAGCGTGGACGTACTGTTATGGACATTATTGGAAGACAGTTCCCGGTATCTGCAAAACTGGGTGGCGTTTCTGTTCTGGTGGCTATTTTAGTGGGAGTTCCACTTGGATGTATTGCGGCCTTGAAGCGAGGGAAGTTTACGGATAGTTTCATTTCCGTAGTGGCGACCTGTGGGATTGCGGTACCAAGTTTTGTAATCTGTACCGTGTTAATGTACTTTTTCGGTGTTAAATTAAAATGGTTCCCGACTATGGGACTTACCACATGGAAACATTATGTTATGCCGGTCATGGCATTGGCATTTTATCCAACAGCATATATTATGCGTTTGATGCGTTCCTCCATGTTGGATGTATTAGGACAGGATTACATGCGTACTGCGAAAGCAAAAGGTCTTTCCGGTTTCGTAAGTTTATTTAAACATGCTCTTCGTAATGCGATTTTACCGGTCATTACATATGTTGGTCCAATGTTAGCTTATACGGTTACCGGTAGTTTCGTAGTAGAAAAGATTTTCACAATCCCTGGACTGGGTGGAGAATTTATCCGAGCTATCAATGGACGTGATTATACATTGATTATGGGAACAACCATTTTCCTTGCTACATTAATTATCATTATGAACGTAATAGTTGACATTTTATATAAGATTGTTGACCCACGAATCAAATTGAAATAAGGAGAATAGATAAATGAAAGAAAATCCATTAAGTTTTCAT
>CAZSBV010000136.1:0-5695 GCA_964605105.1 uncultured Lachnospiraceae bacterium
TTATCTTCGGTTTAAGCTCTGATGAAGTTATCAACTACGAAAACCATGGCGGATACAACCCAATGGATATCTTCAACAACGATGCAGATGTTCGTAAAGTATTAATGCAGTTAATCAATGGAACTTATTCTCAGGATACAGAATTATTCCGTTCTCTGTATAACTCTTTACTTAACACAATTGAAACAGATGTTGCAGACCGTTACTTCATCTTAAAAGACTTCAAGTCTTACGCAGAAGCACAGAAACGTGTAGAAGCAGCTTACAGAGATGAAAAGCAGTGGGCTAAGAGTGCAATCCTTAACGTAGCATGCTCCGGTAAGTTCACATCCGACAGAACTATCCAGGAATACGTTGATGATATCTGGCACTTAGATAAAGTTGTAATTCCTGAAAAGAAACCGGCAGCTCCTGTAGCAGGTATTTTAGGAAAGAAGAAATAAGAAAATATGTATAAGAAAGATAAAGCCGATGTGTATGCATCGGCTTTATTTTTGTGGATGAATAAAGTATAATTGTTAAAAACAGAAAGGAAGCAAAAAGGATGAGTATTATTTCAATATTAAATGGTATTGCAGTAGGTATTTTTGGCATGATTCTTTCGGCTTCCTTTTGCGATATATGTTGGACTGGAAAAAAGAAATTACTGATGACAGGGAGTATGGCTGTACTTTTAATGATTCAGGGGATTGTATATTTTTTAGTTGAACCAGTGGCAGTCCGATATCTTTATCCAATTATAACTCATGTACCATTAGTATTAATTTTATTTGCATTTACCGGGAAATATCTTTGGGCCATAGGTTCTGTTTTGACTGCTTATTTATGCTGTCAGCTTAGACGTTGGCTGGCGCTATTTGCAGTGGCAGTATTTCATGGGGATAGTTTGATGCAGAGTGTAGCAGAGCTGATAATAACAATTCCGTTACTGTTACTTCTTTTGAAATATATTGCGCCCGCAGTTCGTTCGATTTCTTATAGTACGACCTGGGTACAGTCACAATTTGGCCTGATTCCGGCAGTGTATTATGTATTTGATTATGCGACACAGATTTATAGTGATTTAATGGCGAAGGGAAATCCTGTAGTGGCGGAATTTATGTCTTTTGTGTGTAGCGTGGCTTATTTAGTGTTTGTGATGCGTTCTTCCGAAGAGAAATGGACTCGGAATCAATTGGAGCAGACACAGGATAGCTTGAATCTTCAAATTTCACAGGCGGTTCGTGAAATTGATACCCTGAGGGAATCAGAGCAAAAAACCAGGGAATATCGTCATGACTTACGCCATCATATGCAGTATCTTTCTTCTTGTATAGAAAACGGTAGATTGGAGCATGCACAGGAATATATTCAGGGGATATGTTATGAGATTGAAGCCAATAAAGTAATTGTTTTTTGCGAAAATGAAGCGGCAAATCTGATTTTTTCGGCTTTTACAGGGAGAGCAAAAGAACAGAATATACCAATTATCATAAAGGCGCAGATAGCTAAAAATATACATATTTCGGAAAGTGATTTGTGTGTACTTTTATCCAATGCATTGGAAAATGCATTACATGCCTGCCAAAATTTGATAGAAAAGGGAATGGATGGAAGCATAGAAGTTTCGGCCTTCGAAAAGCATGGAAAACTTTTTCTGCAATTTATAAATTCCTGTGATTCAAATATCACTTTTGTGCAGGGAATTCCTGTTACAAATCAGCCGAATCATGGAATCGGAGTGCGAAGTATTTGTGCTTTGGTTGAACGGTATGAGGGAATTTATACGTTTGAAGTAGAAGACGGAAAATTTATACTGCGCGTATCACTATAAAATGCCGATTCGACACTAAAAAATGCCGATTCGGGAAAGTAAGCCCATTTTTAAAACTTCTTATTGTATGATAAAAATAACTTATAAATGGATTAAAAGTTGTTGATTTCATATTTTTTAAGGGGGAATAAAAATGGGTTTGTTTAGCAGTAACAAAAAATTATGTCCGGTATGTGGAGGACCAACACCAAAACTATTGTCAACCAAAGTGGATGGCACACCAATTTGTAAAGCATGTGCAAGTAAGATAGAGTTACCGGATGGCATGATAAATCAGATGTCTGTGGAGACCTTTACAGAATATGTTACATTTTATGACAATAACGAGTCTTTGAGAGATATTTTCCGAGAAACCTATACATATAGTCAGGGATTTTTTAAAGCTGATATTGCAGTGGACGTGGCAAACCGCCTTTTCCGTTTGAGAAACGCAAAAGATGCCTTGGTATTTGAAGCAAATAATTTGAAGAGTTTTCGTATTTTGGAAGATAGTAAAGTACTCTATGAAAGTGGGGAGAATTCACTTATATGTAATGAAAGTGATGTACCGGAACGCATCAATGGGATGCATGTTGTGATAGAACAGTTTAGAGCTCGTCGTCAACAGTATGAATTTATGGAAAGAATGCAGAGAAGAGAGGAAGAAGCAGCAAAGCAGCGTGGGGAAACTTATAATAAACAATATATTTCGTGTCCGTTTTTTGAAGGGAATGAACCTTTTAATAGTTTCTATATAGAATTAGATTTTGAACATCCGTACTGGGAAACATTTCGAGGAGAAGTTAAGGGAACAAAATTTAGTACCACCAATCCGGAAGTAAGTACTTATCTTTGCGAATATCAGAATGCCGTTGAAAAATTGCATGAATTAGCGATGAACCTGATGCAGATTATGTGTCCGGGAGCACAGGAAATTCATGATACAAACTTGCAGACGGCGGTCTCTGTAACAAGGCAGGCAACTATGGCATCTGGAAACAATGCTATTGAAGAGATTAAACAATATAAAGAACTGTTAGATGCGGGCATTATAACAGCAGAAGAATTTGCCATGAAAAAACGTCAGTTACTAGGGTTATAATGTATGGTCATGGAAAGCTTCTAAGTATATTTGGGATAAAGAATATATTTTTTATGCAGAATTTATCTTTCTTGAACTTTTCGGACATAAAAAAGTACGATTCATGCAAGAAGTGATTCAACTCCAGAAGAATTTGCTAAAATGCACGCATGATATGTGGTGTTCTATACATACATATTGAAACTTTTAACTTATTTGGAGGAGAAAAATGAAAAAGAAATTATTAGCCATTTTAATGGCAGCAACAATGTCTATGGCATTGATCGCTTGTGGCGGCGGTGAAGAAGAAGCTACAACAAAAGAAGTTGCAACAGAAGAAGCAGTAGTGGAAGATGTTGCAGAAGAAGTAGCAGATGTAGAATACACAGAAGAACAGGCAGCATTTGTAGATGAATTCAACACTATGGTTGATGATTACAATGCAGCAATCGACGTAATCAATGCTACACCTGAACTTGCAGAAAATCAGGAATTGGTAGACATAATGAATACTCTTACAGATGCGATCAATGAAGTCGCTGAAATCTGTAACGATCCTTCTCTTTTAACAGAAGAAAATATGGAACTCTTAAGAACAACATCTTTTGTTGAAACATATAAATTGATTGAAGAAATTAATGCATATGCAGCAGGTGGCGAAACAGCAGAAATGTCTGGCGAAGAAGCTCTGAAAGCTCTTTTCACAGTAGCTTTAGCTGGTTCTGATGAAGCAGAAAATACATACTGGTTCTTATTTGATGATGAATTGACTATTGGTGCATGTGTAATTTTATCTTCTGATTATACACAGAGCGTGAATGTTCTTGGTACAGTTAGTGCTGACGGAGATGCTATGGTAATTACTGATGATGAAACAGGTGATTACATTTCTTTCACTGTTGTAGAAGAAGGTGAAGATTACCTTGTTGTTTCTGTAGAAGGTGGTAATGAAGTAACAATTATTAACTATGATTTAGACGAAGCTATCGAAACAGTTCTTGCAATTGATGAAAACACAGAAATTATGAACTAATTGAAGTGTTGCAGGTTATAAGGGGTTGTCAGGGAATTGACAGCCCCTGTATAATTTTAAGCGAGAGGAATAAGAGAATGAGAATTGCAGCTTGCGATGATGATTTAAAATTTTTGCAGGAATTATCCGGATTATTGAATCGATATTGTGAAGAATACAATTGTAATATTGAATATAAAACATATACGAATCCTTTAGAACTGGTTTCCCAGATTGAAAAGGGGATTCATTATGATGTGATTCTGTTAGATGTTTTTATGCCGGGAATTAATGGGATTCAGTGTGCAAAAGATATTCGCACTTATGATAATTTTGTGAAGATTATTTTTTTAACTTCTTCTACAGAATTTGCAGTAGAATCTTACTCCGTAAGAGCTTATCAGTATCTTTTAAAGCCGATTCAAAAGGAGAACTTATTCCTGACTTTAAAATTGTTGGAAAAAGAATCTGAAATAACAGAGCAAAATATTTTTGTGGTGAAATCCAAAACCGGGATTACTAAGATAGCATTATCGAAATTAGAGTATTGTGAAGTGATTAATCGAAAAATAATTCTTCATTTGACGAATGGAGAAGAATGTGAATGCAATCTTCGAATGAACGAATTAGAAGAGAAGTTGAAAAATTTCGGGATGTTCTTAAAACCACATCGTTCATTTTTAATAAATATGGATTATGTTCAGACCCTGACAACTCATAGTATAATCATGGAATGCGGAGTGAAAATTCCGGTTCCCAGAGAGAAGTATGCACAGATAAAGCAGGCTTATATGGAATATGTATTTCAAGCCTCTGATTCTGTTATTTTAGGAAAGCTGGAGAGCTAAAGAAATAAGTAACAGAATGGTTATTTTTTATTATTTGTAGTAAGATAATCGAAGTATCAATATTATGGTTATATTTTTTTGAAACAGGAGATAGCAGTAATATATTAATATGTTAAGAGGTGCTTCGTAGATGTTAAGAATTATAACAGGAATTTTTCATTATGGATTTGCCTTGAGTTTTGGAATGTTGGTATCGGTTCTGGTTGCCGGAATTGAAGCTGATCGAAAGAGCAGGAAGATTTTGGCAGCAGCAAACGTTGCTTTGTTTCTAATTCAGACTTTATGCGGTGTGAGCATAGGCTTAGAAACAACCACCAAATTATATCCGATCATAGTTCATTTCTCTTTATTTCTTCTTATTTTATTGTGGTTTAAGCGACCTTGGTATATAGCTTTGGTAAGTGTACTTTCCAGCTATCTTTTTTGCCAGATTCCAAGATGGATCAGTTTTTTGGGTGGGAGAGTATTAGAGAGCAGAGTTGCTGAACACATTTTTTATATATTGGCGATAGTTCCCCTTTATTTTTTTATGAAAAAATATGTTATCGGAGTGCTCAGACAGTTGATAGAAGTTTCAAGAAAAACGTGTCTGCTTTGGGGAGGTGCCCCCATGGTTTATTATCTGTTTGACAATGTAACCACCATTTATACGGATATTCTTTATAGTGGTGAAAAATGGGTAATGCAATTTTTGCCAGTAGTTCTTTCAGTGTTCTATTTTGTTTCTACGACACTATATTATAACGAGATGCAAAAAGAAGCAAAAGCTCAAAGAGAACATGATATGTTGAATGCTCAATTTAAGATGGCGCAGACAGAATTTACAGCACTGCGGAATTTGCAGCAGACTGCTATGGCTTATCGACATGATATGAGACATCATTTTTCCTATTTGCATGGGTTGGCGGCTAGCGGAAATATGGAAGGCATAAGGAATTATTTACATAATGCCTGGTTGGATA
>CAZSBV010000137.1:0-5619 GCA_964605105.1 uncultured Lachnospiraceae bacterium
TTCTGAATTCGTTTGTTCCGGTATTTTTATCTCTGAGACGAGAAATTTTGTGTTTAATTAAAGGATGTGACATATAAGTTACATTTTCAAAATTTTCCATATTGCATTCTCCTATTTCTTTTGTTTATTTTTTGTAAATTTCCTAGTAATAATGTAAGACATATTAATGTTTTTTTCAATGGTTATTTTGGATTGAAAGAGTTTTCTGAAAAACGGTTGTATTACTTACAAAAGGGATTTAAGATAATGCTATATAGAAAAATGATAAGGGGGAAGGTTTGGTTATGCAGTTAAACGTAGTACATCATGTTGCAATTATTGTTTCTGATTATGAAAAGTCCAGAGAATTTTATGTAGAAAAATTGGAGCTGCCAATTATTCGTGAAAATTACAGAGAAAATAGAGATGATTATAAACTGGATTTAAAGGTTGGTGATATTGAGCTGGAAATTTTTGGAGTGAAAAATCCTCCTGTAAGAGTTACCAACCCTGAGGCAAGAGGCTTGAGACATCTGGCATTTAAGGTAGATGATATTGAGGCGGCTGTGAAATGGTTAAATGATAAAGGAATTGAAACAGAACCTATCCGTTTCGATGAATATACACAGAAGAGAATGACTTTTTTTAGAGACCCGGATGATCTTCCGTTGGAATTACATGAGTAATTTGACAAACCCTTGAATGTGATCGCTTTCAAGGGTTTTGTTATGAAAAATAGGTCAAAAAGAATATTTTGATGGACGAAAATGAAGAGAGTATCTGGTATTGTGTATAAGATGTAAAATGAATAATCAGATGTACAAAACTTATGAGTAAGATTGTTTTGTGAAAAATTATTATTTTACAAATATATATCAGGAGAAATAATAATATGTTTTGGAATAAGCAGATAAAAGAAACTTCGATTCCTTCGGGCAATATGATATTTAAAGCTATGTCCGTTTATTTTTTTATAGCAGTGACTATAGTTGCACAAATAGCAGTAATTATAGTATCTGCCAAAGGTGCAATGTTTCCTGGTGGAGAGGCTATAGTAAATATTGCGGGTACTTGCGCTGAAATTATTGCCGGACTCTACGGCATTACCCTGGCTGGATATACGTTTTTCTTATCTAGGATGGATGCATTGATGGCATCGGATATGACGTTGAACTATATTGTAAACAGTGTAAAAAATCGTTTTAAATACTTAATATGGTTTATTACCTTGAATGTTTTGGTGACACTTGTTATCAGTATTTCTCTGTTGTATTGTCCTATACCGGTGGAAGGAACAGTGGAATTCTGGTATCGATTATTTTGTAATGAATTTGTAGTGTTCTTAGGCTTTTCCATAGTATTGATCATATACTATTCTGTAAAAGTGATCGAACCCAATTGCCTAGAGAAAGAGGCAGCAAAGTTAAAGAAAAAGATCAGTCATTCCCGAGAAAGGGGAAGTGTTACAAGATTTATTTCTTTATATGATCAAATGGAAGCACATTGCAATGCTTTGATACCGGATAATGTATTGAGTCAGATTCATGAAAATAAGGGGAAACGGTTTGAATATACTATAGAATTATTGATGGAACAGAATCCTATGCTTCGCCCTGTGATTCCTCAGATAATGCAGGTTCATATGTATTATGAATGTACGGTCAATAGCTCACCTATGACAGTATCTCAGGAAATGTGTGTATTGGCTGAAAGAGTGGTAAAGTTTCTGGAGGAGTATAACAACAAGCGTATTCGATAGAGACAAAAGATAAATTTATACAGGAGAAAAAGAAAATGAACAAAATTGTAAAAAGAATTTTAAAGGTTGTTCTTGTTATTGTAGTAGTACTGGTAATTGTTGCTGTAGTGGGATTTCGATATCTCTATAATAACGGATTATCCGGTCAGACAGCCAATCCGGAAGTAAAAGAAGGTCAGATCAAAGTAGCTTGTATTGGTGATAGTATTACCTATGGACACGGAATTTCCGGTTGGGAAAAGAATAATTATCCGGCAGTGCTGGGACAAATTTTGGGTGAAGAGTATAATGTAGCCAATTTTGGTTCCAGTGGAACATGTGTAAATCCAAATGGAGATCAGCCATATACAGGCAGAGCGATATATCAGGAAAGTCTGGATTATAATGCAGATATTCTGATATTTATGTTAGGTACTAACGATTCCAAACCTGAAAACTGGACAGATGCAGAAACTTTTTATCAAGAACACAAGGCTTTGTTAGATACATATTTAAATAATGAAAAGGCACCAAAAGTTTATATTGGATTGTGTGCTCAGGCTTACTATATTGATGGCGTGACAGAAGGTGTGGCAGAATATGATATTCAGCCTGCTGTAGTAGATGAAATCGCAGCATTACTTCAGGAAATGTATGCCGAAGCAGATGTAGAAATTATGGATGTACATAGCCTCACAGAACAGCATCCGGAATGGTTTGAAAAAGACGGAATTCATCCAAATAATGACGGAGCGAGAGGAATTGCTGAGTTGGTAGCAGAAGCGATTGCAAAATAGGTTTAAGCAGGGGAATTATAAGTAAACTTTTGCTATTATGAACAAGAGATGATGATATAAGTGATGAATGACCATAGTATCTTAATGCGTTTAAGGTATCTATGGTCTTTTTGTATGCACGGAATGCACAAATCGAGAGCTTTATCCGGAAGATTATGATTTTTCTATTGTATTTGATACTGTGGAAAACAGAAAGAAACGTCATGATATGCAAAGAAAATATACGGATGCAGTGATAGAGTTGGAGGAACAAGTTTGTTTATAACCAAGAATGAGGTTGAGAATATTTTCTCTGGTTTGTATTATTAGAATGTTAGTGTACATAGTGAAGATAATTGTTGTTTAATTTACGATGTAATAGTGGAGAGGAGCAAATTTTTATGAAAAACAGATATGTTATTGCTCAGTAGTCTGAGCTTAAAATACAAAAATGATTAAGCTCGGATGAATCCTTATAAAATAATAGGAGGATGAAAATGAGCTATATTAGTGCGGAAGAAATTTTGCCAAAAGAACTAATAGAAATGATTCAGCAGTATGTAAGTGGAAAAAGTATCTATATTCCAAGTAAAGAGAAAAAGGTTTGGGGGAGCCAGACGAAAACAAAGCAGTATTATAAGATGCGGAATCATGAAATATGTGTAAAACATAAAAAAGGAAGTTCTGTAAAAATACTTGCTAAAGAGTATTCTTTGTCAGAAAAGAGTATACAAAGAATTGTGAGAGTGGTGGAGAATAAAATGAAAGGATATAGATATATTACATTAAGGCAGGAACCAGAAATGAAAGATGTGGCTGCGAATTGGTTTCACAGCAAATGGGGAGTACCCAAAGAAGCATACCTAGAATGTATGGAAGCATATTTGAATGGTAAAACAGAGTATGGATGGTATTTATGTCTGGATGGAGAGAAGATTGTTGCCGGAATGGGGGTAATAGAGAATGATTTTCACAACCGAAAAGATCTTACCCCTAATGTCTGTGCAGTGTATACGGAAGAAGAGTATCGAAGCAGAGGAATTGCCGGTAAGTTATTAAATATGGTGGTAGAAGATATGAAAAATAAGGGAGTATCTCCTGTTTATTTAGTGACAGATCATACTTCTTTTTATGAAAGATATGGCTGGGAATTTTTGTGCATGGTACAGGGAGATGGCGAACCGGATATGACAAGAATGTATATACATAGGTAGGGTGCAAAATACATTTTGGATAACGATAATAAAAGAATAAAAATAAGTTAAATTATTAAATTTTTATAAACTGACCTCAAAACCCTTGTTTTAACAAAACTTAAACAATTTGTAAAAAAAACTAAAACAAACCTGTGATATGATACATCCATCAAAGCAAACGAAATGCCGTCGCAAGAACGGATGGCAAAAAATGGCAGGAGGTATTTGAGACATGAGCAACAGAATTTATTTAGTAACAGGGGCAGCAGGATTTTTAGGAAGTAACATTTGTTTACAGTTACTTGAAAAAGGAGAAAAAGTTAGAGCATTGGTTTTACCAAATGACAAATCCGTAAAATACATTCCAAAGGATGTAGAAATTTGCATTGGTGACTTATGTGATGAAAAATCTTTGTGCGATTTCTTCGATATTCCGGAAGGAATGACAAGTGTAATTATCCATTGTGCAAGTATGGTTACTGTAGACCCTGCTTACAGTGAAAAATTGATGGCAGTTAACGTTACAGGAACAAGAAATATCATTACAAAATGTTTGGCACATCCGGAATGTGAAAAAATGGTTTATGTAAGTAGTACAGGCGCGATTCCTGAACTTCCAATGGGAACAAAAATTAAAGAAGTAAGCAAATTTGAACCAAACGACCCAACTAAAGTAGTAGGTGCGTACAGCCAGTCTAAAGCAAAAGCATCCCAGATGGTTATGGACTCTGTAAATGTTATGGGATTAAAAGCTTGTATCGTTCATCCAAGTGGAATCTTAGGACCAAATGACCATGCAATTGGTGAAACAACACATACTTTAATTGATATCATTAAAGGTGAAATGCCTGTTGGTATGCAGGGTTCCTTCAATCTTTGTGACGTACGTGACTTAGCAGCAGGATGTATTGCAGCTGTTGATAAAGGACGTATCGGTGAAGCTTATATTCTTGCAAATGAACCTGTTACATTAAAAGAGATGTGTGATATGCTTCATGAAGAATGCAACTGCCAGAAAATTAAATTCTACTTACCGTTAGACTTAGCAGGAAAGATTGCTCAGACTATGGAAAAGAAAGCAGAAAAGAAAGGTGAAAAACCATTAATGACAACTTTCTCTGTATATAACCTGGCAAGAAATAATGAATTTGATTATTCCAAAGCTAAAAAAGAACTGGGCTATACAACACGTTCTTACAAAGAAACTATCCATGATGAAGTTGAATGGTTAAAACAGGAAGGTTTAATCTAATATTTTAGAGGAATGTTAAAAGTAAAGGTTGATGGAGCTTATGCTTCATCAACCTTTTTGGCATAGATATGTTATGAAATATGTTTGAATTAAGAATATTTAAGCTTTCTCATTCCAAATTGCAAATCCCAGAATTAAAATTCCCCCAATAATCTGAAGAAAAGAAATGCTTTCTCCAAGAATGACAACAGAAATAACGACAGCCATCAAAGGATCCACATAACTTAAAATTGCGGCTTCCTGACCGGGAAGTTCTTTCAAAGAAGAAAAATATAAACAATAGGTAATGCCGGTATGAATCAGACCTACAATCAGTAGATTGATCCAGCCCTTAGTGTCCAAAGTATTTAAGTGGAAACCACTGGTACAGGCAACATAAGGAATCAGGGTAATGATAGCCGCCAGAAATTGTAAAAAGGTACGATGAATGCCTGTTACATTTTTGATAAACTTATTCAATAGAATTACCGTAGCATAAAATACGGCAGCACTAAGACCAAAAAGTATACCTATGGTATCTCTTCCCATGTTCTGAAAATCAGGAACTCCTGTAATCAGGAATACTCCCAGAGTAGACATCACAAAACATAAAATTTGTTTGCCGGTCAATTTTTCATGGAACAGGAACGGGCAGACTACCGTAACAATCACTGGGGCAAAGTAATAACTTAATGTTGC
>CAZSBV010000138.1:0-5615 GCA_964605105.1 uncultured Lachnospiraceae bacterium
GACATGATGTAAAGACGGGGAAGACTGCTCTTGGATGTAGGGATGAGTTGCAGGGAAGTAACTGCGCAATTATTCATCATATGGCGTATTCAGAGTATTATCCGATATTGAATAGAGATTCTGATATTTCAGAGATAAAAGAAGAAGAGCAAAGAGAGGTATTAAAAAGGGCGGATATAGTTTTTGCAAATGGACCAGTTCTTGAAAAATCTGCACAGGATATTGTGGGAAGAAAGGTGCCGGTTATTAAGGTTTTACCTGGAGTATCAGATGTTTTGCCAAGAGAAGAAGTAAATAATACATTTAGTGTTGTTGCATTTGGGCGTGTGGAGCAAGGTAGTGGTTTAAAGAAAAATAATTCTATTATAAAGCAAACATATTTGGCGGTGGCTTCGTGGGCAAATTTTGTTGAAAAATATAATTTAGGTAACGAATCTATAATGAAAATATATGGTAAAAATCAAGAGAATAGTTTTGTAGATGAAGAAATGGATGCTCTTGTAAATAAATACTTATCATCTTTGCATGCTATTTCGGCAGTGAAGTATGAAGAGAATAGGAAGAAGTTGCTTGAAAGGCTTTCAGAATTTTCATTGTGTATGGTTTTATCTTTGAGGGAGGGCTTTGGCTTGACTGCCTTGGAGGCAATATCAGCAGGGGTACCATTGATTGTTTCAAAAACGAGCGGATTTTATAACGCATTAGAAGAAATAAGATTAGATAGTTATGTTTTGGGTGTAGATATATGTGGTTCAAATGAGTATCCATTCTATTCGGATGCAGATTTGGATAATGTAAGTCTGGCCATATATCGTATTTATCGTGCTCAAAAAGATTATAAAAGTAAAGCTCTTGAATTAAGAGATAAGTTGATGGAAGCTGGATTTACTTGGAGCGAATGTGCCGCAACTATGGTGGAGAATATTATAAAATTAGAGGAAATTTGATTTAGTAGACATCAATATAAATAATAGAATGGAAGATTATCTAAATTGGCTGTTGATAGAAAATGTTCGTCTTCTTTCATTAAAAATGGAGCGGAGTGAAAAGAAATAAATTTTTACATTAAGGCTCTCGTTACGTAAATCTTATGTTAAAAGGTTCAGCATCTGTTGCCATATATGGTAATGTTTGAAAATGAATATATGATATTATATAGATAATTGAAATATGCAGAATAAGAATTCTTACAGAGAGTATAACTTTTTATTGTGGTAGGGGACAATTAGGAGAATATGAGACTTTCAGAAGATGTTAAAATGGCAATTAACGAAATGTTTATGAGTCGTGACTTATTAGAACACATGACTTGTTATCAGCACCATATTAATGAGTTAAAAGATTGGACGTTTGTTGTTTTTTCAGAAGATGATGGAACAAAATTACCGGATGCATTATGTACTAATTATGATAATAAGTTTGCTATTATTAACCTCGGTAGAGGAGATAGATATTATGCTGTTGATCAACAGATTTGCGAAGATATGTTGAGAACGGGTGTTGCGGATTATTATATTGATGTTTGTGTGGAATTAGACACACAGGCGGTAAGTTATCTAAAGAATGTTTTTGAAGAATACAATCAAATTCCAAATTATGAAAACATTAAAGAATTGGTGCATTATTTGCAACTGCCAAGTGTTAATTATAGTTGCTTACCATATTTAGTAGAGAATGCAGCGAAAAAGGATTCTATTAATAGGATTGAATGTTATAGAAATATTAAGAGCTTTATGTTGTTCAAATCATATGATCATGAAAGATTATTACGCAAAGAAAGTTGTGTATATGATAGAAGTGAAGAAGATATTCAAATCGATGTGGATAGTTTATATAATGATGTCTTTTCAGAAAAATTTGCTCAATATTATGGAGATTTTTTTGAGATGCAGAAAGGCATTTATGCTTTACTCTTGAAAGCAATTTCTATTGAATTTGAAAACTCTAAAAGAGCTGCAAAGAATAAAATGTATGACCTGATTCATTTTGTTAATGATGAATTAGGATTTATTGCAGAAAGAGAAATGGAGATATGTTATCATTATTTTGCTCACGATGATAGGACTAAAAAATTCTTTAAATGTGCACAAAAAAATAGTAAGGATATATTTAACAGTATAAAGGGGATGGCATGGGATTTGACGCATGTTAGGTTAGTAGAGCGAGAATATATGACATTATTAGTTAATGATTTGAGATTTGCAATACATATGCTTTTAACATTTGATAATGGATTAAAAGGCCTTTTAAAAATTAATCCTATAGAACAAATTGCATTATGTAATGGTACTGCTATTCCAAAATTTCAAAATCGATGGTTAGAGGATATAGACGGGGCATACGAAATGCTTATGAGTCCGGAGAGTGTGCAGAGGAGATGCCATACATCAGAGATGAGGAATATGGATGAATTGTGTAACAGACTTGAAGATACATTGGGGAACTTGTGTGATATATCATAGGATTGGAGAAGAAAAATGCCAAAGAAAAACAAACTATCGATTTACTTAATAAAAGATGAATATGCAAATGATGATGACAAAATATTAAAAGGATCAAAGACAGTATTAGGGGAACTAGAGGGTGTTGGAACGGCTTACTATGCTCCCTCTTATACAACTGTTCCTACATGGATGAAAGATTTTTATTGTGGTAAATTATCTAGTGAAGGAATTTTTTCGTCAAATGCTAGAGTTGCGCTTATTACCAGAGTTAAGGTAGAAGACGAAATTGAGAAAACTTTTGCAATAACTATGGGGTATGGAAAATATCTTTTAGAAAACGAATCGGTTGAGAATGATTTTGGGCTTAAAGTTGTTTTGAATACGATTAGTCATGATAATTTGAGAAAAATTAATAAAACAAACATCGGTGGAAATCAAAAAACAAGTAGTGAACAGTTGCCATTAGCTTCTGTTATAGATGAGTTTGGATTTGATGTGGAAAATGACTTGATTAGTGCAATTACAGGTCTTTCTAATGATGACAAGATAACGGAAGGTATGATGTCAGGAAGTGATTTGTTGAGTCTCAACGTAGAAGTAGATATTACAAATTTAACTCCTTTTTTGAAAAGGGTTTACAAAAAATATTGTTCTACTGAATACCGAAAAAACTTTGGTTGGATAGATCATATAAAGAAAGTAAGAGATACAAGATTGATTTCAAAACTTGAGCAACGAACGGTTGAACTTATTAAGGAAAACTCTCCAAATATATGGATGGCTGTTCCAGAAGTTGTTGAATGGGAAAATATTAAGGGATTTAAATATACGAGAGATGACTTGGAAGATGATATAGAAATAGTTAAAGTAATTGATTCTTTTCGAAATGGTTTTTCAGATTTCAACCAATTGAAGAATAAATATATTTCTGCGATTAGTAACACCGATGGAGAATCTACATATGCAGCATGGAAAGCGAGTAAATGTTTAGTTGGAGAAGTTGAAGTAGATGGCAAGGCCTATTGTGTCAATAATGGGTGTTGGTATTGTGTAGACAAGGATTTTGTTAAAACCGTAAATGATGAATATGAGGCAATTCCGGTTTCAAATATGACATTCATGGAATGTAAAGCGGGAAAGGTTACAGAAAATGAATATACCACGGAATTTGTTAATTCAAAACCTGATTATATGATTTGTATGGACAAGAAAACGATTTATCATGGTGGCGGTCGCAGTCAAGTAGAGTTATGTGATATATTGACCAATGATGGAAAATATATTCATATTAAACCGTACTCGGGTTCTGCAACATTGAGTCATTTGTTTAACCAATCTGTGGTTTCAGCAGAGTTGGTTATAACAGATAAAGATTTTTTAAGAAAAGCAAATGAGAAAATACAAGAGGTGACAGATAAAGAGGAGTTCCTCATTCATGATGAGCAACACCCAGATGTTATTTTAGCAATTATTTCAAAAGAAGATGTAGATAGACCGAATATTCCGTTTTTTAGTAAAGTAGCATTGCGTCATACCAAACGAAGGCTCAGAGCGTATAATTGTAAATTAGAAATAAAGAATATCAAAAAAAGCAAAGAATAAAATATAAAATCAGATAAAGCCATCTCATCTTTGAATAAAAAAGTAATTGCAAGTACAAATCTTCAGATAAATCCTTAAATCTTATATTTGCCAAATTATGAGGTTTTAGAGTAGTATGTAAGTGAGAAAACTGTTGAAAAACGCACATTTTTTGGCATTGCAAACAAACGACGAGCAAAAAGCTTGTAAAAGTAATTGCAACCCCGTTTTTTGCGAACTATTGGGATTTATCTTACTGGCTTGAGCTGGTTGTTATTTTTTGATTAGTTGTGGTGTCAGAAGAACTTCATCGGGGGCAATCGGAGTAAGTTCAAGTGCTGACAACAGTTTTTTTCTGTTCTTTAGTAGTCATTAGTTCAAATGGCGTTTTATTTCCGTATTCTTCACGATAGTAGCTGTTGATGTGACGTGTAAGTAAATGTATCTGCTCTTTCGTAAAAGAATTCAGATTTGTGCTTCTTGGAATAACTCGTCTAATGAGCGTATGATTTTTCTCAACATGAGGTTTCTGCCAAGATGCCTGTGGATCACAGAAAAATACTTTGGTTCTAGGGTATCCATTTCTAGTGTATTCAAGGCTTTCGGGATCTTTAAATTCACCCCCGTTATCCGTTAAAAATACAGGGAATAGTTTTCGAAAGGTGTCAATGCCAAGAAGGTCGGTAAGGTTATCGAATACTGCAAGAACAGAAGCCTGTGTACAGTTTGGGATGAGAAAAATGGGCATAAAGTTGGAAGACGTAATGCTCATCGTAAGCAATACTTTTCCGCCACCATGTCGAACACCTTTAACGGTATCTAATTCTGTAACAGCCAGACCTGGATTTTCAGCCATAAAGGCTTTGAAATCTTCATAGGTACGACCCTGGCGATATTTGTATTCGTATTTTGTGAGCACCTTCTGTTGTTTACGGTGTCGATAGACAACCTTTTTTGGTAGGTCGATGTTGCGAACTTTAAAAGCACAGGCATCGATGTAGTTATAGAGGGTTTTCTCGGAAACGGATATCTCATCCTGATGTGCAACACAGATGTGATTAAGAGACTGTCCCTTCTTAATAAGCGGTTCGATTAATTCACCTAGAGCCTGCAGTTCTTTTGGAGACATGCGAATTCCTTTATGAGCATCACGAACGGTTCTATGGTGTGCAGAATCCGCTCTTTGAGCAGAATAATAAGCATGGTTTTTTCTGCATCTTTTCTGATTATCGCAGCCAGTACAAACATAAGGCGGCTTATCGAGTTTTATACAATTAGGAGATTCGTAATCAGGACAAAATTCAATGCATTTGTAATCAGAACAGGTCTTGCAACGTGAGAGATAGCAGCCTTGTCTGGGTGCATCAGCACAGAGTTTGTTATGAAGACAAGTTGGACGTTTAGTACAGTCATTTCCATTAAAAGCACGGTTGGATTTGATAAATACACGATATCTTTTAATTTCACGAGAAATGGATGAAGGAGAACGGTCCAAGATTTTTGCAATAGTAGCAAAAGTTAAGTCGTCGTTAATCCCCCCTTTCAATAATAATTCTGTCAGAAAGTGATAAATGTTTAGCCATGATAGAC
>CAZSBV010000139.1:0-5560 GCA_964605105.1 uncultured Lachnospiraceae bacterium
CTCTCTTCTAAAATCTTTAATCAGTGTAACATTCTCCTTCTTTTAAGTCAAGAAAGTATCAAATACCGTTATAAATTAAATGGTCCCTGTCTCTATATATAATAATTTAGTAACTTGTAATTGCACTTTCTATAGCATCAGCAGCTTTACCATATACCTTTAAAGTCTGCGACTCATTATCAAACTGATAATATAAGACATTGTCTTCCAACATCTTTAATCTATCCTCACATAATGTTATTTGCTCCTGCAATAGTGTTATATTTCCATTCTGTTTTGAATCACTTTCAGATATAAGATTCTTGATTTCAGAAATTTCTGCCTTAATCCCTTCCATATCCTCTTTTACACTTTCTATAGTATTATTAATCTCTGTTACCTTTTCCTCAAATCCTGTGTTTATATTCACGACTTCTTCATACAAAGAATCGTAATAGCTTTCCACCTGATACATTCTCTCATTCAAATTATTAATATTATATTCTACAACAGCCATTTCATCTGTTACATTAGTAACACTTTTTTCCATTCTTGCAAAACTTCCCTCATATTTTAATATCTGCTGATTCATATCCTGAACATCCACTTTTTCATCTAATAACAGATTAAAATCTTTGTTCAATTCTTTTATATTCAGTCCTTCCTGTTCTGCATAAGCTTTTAATGCCTCTTCCATTCCTTTTTCCATTTTTACCCTCTGATTTTGGTAAAGTGCCAAAATTGAGGCCAATAAATATACAAGTGTTCCGATAAACAGAATAAGTCCTACTATTTTTCTACGTTTCATATTTTATTTGAATATGTAAATATAATTATAAAAATTTACAATTCTTTCTCCTTTCTTAACTTTTAAATTTGGACAAAATTGTGACTATAAAACTCGAACTAATATCTGCGCATATTCATCACCTGCCTTCATCTGCTTAATACCTGAAATAAATGTTTGAAAAATAAATTTGTCTTTGAATTGTCTAATCAAGATTAGAAATTCAGATTTGTAATTAGATTTTATTTATATATCTTTTATCACATATACGATTATTTTGCAATATAGTTTATATTTTTTTAATAAAATAGAGATGAGAATTTTTATCTTCCCATCTCTTTTCTCTCAGCTATTTTGTTTTTCTTCACATCCGCAGGTACGAGGTTCTACCTCCAAATAAGGAAACTGGGTTCTTGGCTGATGTGTCGGACAAGAATGTACTCCCGGTGATACTTCACAATCGCAATCTCTTCTCATATTTGTTCTATCAAAGTCATCTTCTCTTGCATTTTCAACATTACGGGTCATATTATGTCTATTTCCTATATTGTAATCCATTCTACAAGAATCTCCTCTTCCATGGTTATTAGTACCACAGTTTCCATTGCAGTTACAACAGAAAAGAATAATAAGCAAAAGTAAACAGTTCATAATTACCTCTTGCGGTTCTTTATAATACTATATTCCTGCATTCTTATCTTGTGCCTGTTCCACTTTTATAACAAATGCTCTGACTATATTATTCTTAACAAAAATAAAAAGACTCTATTCGAGTCTTTTATTTTTAAATAATTATAACTTCACTTGATAATATTTCATATACTTTCTAATCAGTAATGGCCACTTTTCTTTATCATCCCACATTTTCTGATTTCGAAGAATCTTCTTTTTAATAAAGCCGACCATTTCTTTTTCTCCATATTTGTCTAATATGAGAAGTAATAATTCTAACGTCTTTTTTGTTTTATCATGTAACGGTACATGATTCCTGCCCAGTTTATAATAATCAAGCGGATGATGTTGTGTATAAGCATCTTTTGCATATACTTTACTGGCTGCAATTCTGTCCATGACCATTTCCAGAATATATTTTATCGGCATCGGTGCCGGAGCCATTGCTCCTTCGATATCCCTGAGACCATAGTCAATCCAATATTCAAAATGATGCTTATTACGTCCTTTATGATGAAGCCATGAAGAGGAATATCCCTTTTCCTCCCGTTCTGCATTATTGGGGCTTCTGTCTCCCTGAAAGTATCTGGCTCCCACCAAAAATTCTGTAGGACTATATTTTGACAAATCATGACAGATTCCTTGCTTATATAGACCAATGGAAAAGCATCCTTTCATGACAAGCCATTTATGATAAGTAATCGTTTTAAAATGCTGATAAGCTTTCATTAAAATCTTCCTTACTTCCTTTTGCTGCAATTATTTTAATGGTTCTTGGGGGCATAGAAATTGTTTTGTCATCTTCACCAATTCCTTTTTCTTCCTGTTCCAAAGAGGTATCTAATAACAGCTCCCATTTATGATTTCCCGGAATATTGGGTAATGCCAGAGTATTTTCCTGCCAATGCATATTAAATCCTATATACAGGTAAGAATAATCCGCATAATACAATATACCTCCTGCCTCCTCATTAGCTGCACTCCATTCTAATTTCCATGCATCTGTTCCATGGAATGACATATAGGGATACTCTACTCCGGTACGTCTGGCAGCCTGGTCTTTTGTTTTCTTCAACCAAGTATTTTCTTTCATAAATGCAATCATGTTCTTAGTAAATTGGAAATGCTCCTGATTTTTCATCAATTCTTTCCAATTCAGCCAACTGATCGCATTATCCTGACAATACGGATTATTGTTGCCTGCTTGACTATTTCCGAATTCATCTCCTGCCAAAATGACAGGCGTTCCCTTAGATAACATCAACAAAATCATTGCATTACGCATTTGTCTTACACGTAAGGCGATAATATTTTTCTTCTTCGTAGCTCCTTCGACACCGCAGTTCCAGCTAAGATTATTATTATTCCCATCTCTGCCGTTTTCTCCGTTATCCTCATTATGCTTACGATCAAAGGAAACCAAATCTTTTAAGGTAAAGGTATTATAGTTCGTGAGATAAATGGTATTTCCAATCTGCTTTTGACTATTTAACATAGCGTTAAATGCACCCTGCAGAGAACCCACATCACCTTTCAAAAATCTTCTTACGGCATATAAATAGCCTTCATTGTAACTTGCAAGATTTTTATATGCCGGAACATACTGATAATCATAAATCTCGTGTACTGGTATATTTTCATACATAATCTTCGTATTTAATAATTCCGGCTGCGAGGCAATGACAGATACCGGTATATTGACTCCAAGCAATCTTACACCATCAATATGATATTCTTTTACCCAATATTTTATAACTTCCAAAATATATGATCTTTGTATTGTCTGTGGAAAATAGAACTGCATAATTACTTCTATGTCAGCTTTATGCAATTCCTTTACCATATTCTTAAAAGAATTTACCGGATTTTTACCAGCACTATAAGCTGCTTTGGGTGCAAAATAATAAGCTTCCTTAAATCCCCAGTAATTGATCTTTATCGCCGGCTTTTCTTCCGGCATAGCTTTAAAATTTTCTTTCACATATTCCATGGTCAGAACCTTAGGCGGTTCCTTTTCACATTCCTCAAATTCATAGGAAGGCAACAACTCTATTGCTGTAATTCCTAAATCTTTCAAATATGGAATCTTTTCAACAATACCTTCAAAAGTTCCTTTCTTCTTAACACCGGAAGATACATGTTTTGTAAATCCTCTGACATGAAGCTGATAAATCACGCTGCTTTCATAAGGATGCATCAATGTTCTATCATCTTCCCATTTAAAATTCTCAATTCGGATACCGGCAGAAATTGATTTATTTTCTGCATCGCCCCAAATTTCCTTTCCACATATCACTTTTGCATATGGGTCTATAATTTCCTTTCCATTTTCCTGATAGTTATAGGTATATTTTGCCGGATCTATATCTTCAATTATAATAGAATACATATTCCCAATTCTGTATTCATTTGATAATTTATATTCTTCTTTTTCCCCTGTGCTTTTTTCATATAACACAAGACTGGTTTCTTTTTTCTGATTTATTTTTGTTACAAATTGTACTGCTCTTTTTCCAACAACAGTTGCCCCCATTGGAAATGCTTCACCAATTTTGCTTTTTTTCATCTTTTTCTCCCATTCTTCACACTATTAACATTACTATAGCATATTTTCAGACACTTGTGTAATATTTTGTCTTGTAATTAATACAAATAATTAGTAAAATAAAATTAAACTTATGATGATTAAGGAGGAACCTGATTATGGGTAAAAACGAAAATTTAGATGAAGAAATGACGGTAGAATTAAATCTTGAAGACGGTACTACTGTCGTTTGTGCTATCATTACTATTTTAGATGTTGATGGTCAGGATTATATTGTACTTCTTCCATTGGATGAAGATGGCAACAACGATGATGGTGAAGTTTGGTTCTATCGCTACAGCGAAAATCCGGACGACCCTAACGAAGAACCTGAACTTGGATTCATTGACAGCGATGATGAATATGAAGCAGTTGCTGATGCTTTCGACGAATATCTTGACAGTGTTGAATTTGATGAAATCATTGAAGACGAAGAATAGAAAGATTTGACAAAATTACTAATGACGGCATTTCTGATATCCAATGAGGAATACAGAAAGCCGTCATCTTTATTGTCTGTTAAAGTAATCTAACCCATCATCAGGATAGAAAAAAGTTCTGATATAACCATCAATAGATACAATTACAAAACCATTGTTCTCTTCCAGATAGTAAACATCATCCCCATCCTCTTCTTCGATTCTATGTAAGGTGTCGGGATGATTAATAATCTCATTGGCAGCAGCTTCATAACTTTCAGCACTGTCAAATCCCATTTCAATCCCATGTTTTTCATAATGGTCATTCAATAATTTTTCATTACGAAAACTGTAAGTAATCTCCGAAACATATTGTTCCTCCTGAGCAATCTGGCTTTCTGCCTGTATTTGCTCTTCTACAACAACTGTTGCATCCTGCATCACTGTTGTCTGCATATCGGTAACAGTTCCTACCACACTCGTACCGCCAAACAATAACGCTAATATTGCTATTAGATAATATAGCCATGATTTCTTATTCTTTTTCATACTTACCCCATTTCATAGACAGGAACGGGACTCATTAATTAAACATCGTTTTTGTTTATACATATCCAACTTGTACGCATCTGTGAGACATTGTACGCAAGAAACGGACAATAACGCTTTATAGTTATTGTCCGTTGATTGAACACAATGTAACGAGCAGAAAGCGAACATGTATAACAAAAACGTCTTACATAATCTTACTCCCGTTCCGTCATTATTAGTTGTTAATTAATTTGTCTTCTTCGTTGTTCCAGCTGTAAAGTTTACGAATTTCTTTACCAACTACTTCTGATGGATGTTCCGCTGCTAATTTACGCATTGCTCTGAAGTGAGCCTGTCCACCTGCCGGAGACATATCTAATAAGAAGTCTTTTGCAAATGTACCATCCTGAATATCAGAAAGGATTTTCTTCATAGCTTTCTTTGTATCTTCTGTAATGATCTTAGGACCTGTAATGTAGTCACCGTATTCAGCAGTATTGGAGATAGAATATCTCATGCCTTCGAAACCGGACTGGTAAATAAGGTCAACGATTAATTTCATTTCATGGATACATTCGAAGTAAGCAT
>CAZSBV010000140.1:0-5524 GCA_964605105.1 uncultured Lachnospiraceae bacterium
GTAGATATGGCACTCACTTTTTCCAATGGAAGATTTCAACAACATTTTTTTAAATCTGCACAAAAATTGCTTCAGGACCCAGCCAGTTGTTATTATGAATTGGTTCCTGATTTGATAAATAATATAGATACAGAACGCATCATCACCTTTGGTATGAATATAGGATATAACAGTTTTACTATAGGTGCGGGAAAGATTCGTGAAATTGAAGCCATGTCCTCTTTCAATATTCCCTGGTCTCTTTCCCTGGAAATAAGCGGAAATGATTATCGGAAAAATACACGCCCCATTCATTCCCTTATTTCACAGGGACGAGATTTAGGGATTTATACTTGGCTTATTTATTCCCTTGATGAACCTTCTCATCTTCTGCAAATTGCACAAAACTTTCCGGAATGTGCTTTTCTTATCTTTTGTACACCGGAAGAAATTACACCGGATCTGCTGGATGAATCAAATAACATTTACAATCTCATGTTTGCTGTAGAATATTGTGATGATGTAGAAGCCGCTTGTGCACTACTTCGTTCCCGAAAGTTTTTATATTCCATATCCTATCCTTATAGCAATCAGGACATTAAAAGAATTATAAATAATGAATTATTAAATGATACCCAAAATTTACATTCTGCATTTACTTTGCTTTATTCCACAGAGTATTCCTTGGCAGAACACTCCTCGGTCTATCAGCACATATTACAGACGAGAGATGCTCAGGTCTATAAGACCATTCCTTTTGATATCATACAGGATAACTATTGGATAGACAGTATTATTTCTAAGCAGCCCTACTCTTTATTTTTTACACAAAGTGGTGCCTGCTACTCGCTTACAGACCAAACGCTATATGAAACTTATGATTACTTTAACAACACTCTTTTTGAAATATTAAAGAAGGTTGCTCCACAAAAATAATATACTTCCAAGAAATCCCTCACCGGCAAACTGCTAGTGAGGGATTTCTATTCTATATCTCCATATCTGATTGCTATATATTTTATACTTGACTTTATCTGCTTTAAAAACTCTTCCGGTGACATTCCGCTATTTTCTACGATCCACCTTTGAAAAGCCATGACCACTGCATCCGCAATAAATGTCACCTGAAATTCCTGTACTTCCTTTTCATTTAAGACATCCTGAAGTCTACTGGCAATAACAGGAAATAATAATTCACTAAAATGTTCTGAAAATGAATTTTGCCCCTTAATACATAGTGCCTTACGATAGAATGTTTGATTATCATAAAAAAATTGACATAATATAGGCATTATTTCCCACATATTTTCATAAGTTTTTTCATTTACTAATGCAATAAATTCCAAATCAAAAATCCAGTTCACTAAATCATATTTATCTTTAAAATGATAGTAGAAACTTTTACGGTTCATATCACATCTTTCACAAATATCCCCAACATTTATCTTCTCAAAGGTTTTTTCTTCCATCAGTTCTTTTAAGGCTTTAGCCAATGCCTTTTTTGTTATATTCGAATCTGCCATTACAATTACCTTCTTCTTTTCACATTGTAAATATGTAAAAAGAGACCTATCTGCTTTTGCAGATAAGTCTCGTCATTTCAGGCTGGACCAGGATTCTCTCCATGATGTTGAACCAACCACATATGCTATGCTGACTACTCCCTTATTTAAATTAATTATATCATTCCACTTATCATTTCTCAATCTAAATTTTTCTTATTTTTAGGACATTTTTCTTATTTTGTCCAAAAATGTAACAATTTCTGCAAATGGGAAATTTTAAGACACTTTACACATTTGGTCTAATGAAACGCATTTTTTCTTCTTTTATAATTATCTATATTACCAAGATAGAAAGTGAGAACTATCTTATGAAAAAACTAATTGGACAAAAATGGTTTCGTCAGATTTTTCAAAGACGAGTCCTGATCATTCTAATGCTCTTAATTCAGGTATGGTTTCTCATATCACTAATTTTCAGCAGCAGTCAATTTTCGAGACATATAAACCGTCTCCTTTTATCTACGATGACATGGGTTTGTCCGGAAAGGAAAATTTATGATGATTGAAAACAAAGAAAAACGAAAACTTATTTCCAAATGGCTTATTGGTATTTTTACCGTCTGCGTTCTGATTTTTTTGAGTATGGGACATATTAATATTATAGCACAAGCTCTTACTTGGTTGTTTAATCTGCTATTTCCTCTTATCCTGGGATCTGTTATGGCTTTAATTATTAATGTTCCCTTATGTCCTATAGAAAAACTATTATTTTCCAAAACTTCTAATCAAACGTGCCAAAAAATGCGCCGTCCATTGGCAATTATTCTATCCCTGGTATTAATCTTCGGTATTTTTATTGGCATTGCTTTTTTAATTATTCCGGAATTGATAGATGCCATAAAAATTGTTGTAGACAGCATCAATGCAGGAATGGATCAGATGGCAGTTGTGGATGAAACTATTGACTGGTCTGCCATCCCCTTTGGTACAGAACTTTCTAAAATAGATATCGACTGGCTTCAACTTAAATCCCAATTACAGCAATGGTTCGGGAAAATTAGCAATACTTTAATTAATACGATAATTACTGCCTTAGGTTCTTTTGCAGGAAGTCTGATTGATTTCATTGTTGCATTAGTCTTTTCCATTTATCTTCTTGCGAACAAAGAAAAATTAAAAAAACAGATACTACGACTAATTCACGTATGGATTCCAAATTCTGCCGGTAATATCATTATTCATGTTTCCTCTGTCTGTGGTAATACCTTTCATCAATTTATTATCGGACAGGTGACCGAAGCCATTATTCTTGGTTCTCTTTGTACGATAGGCATGTTAATTTTGAGACTACCTTACGCGCCTATGATTGGTTCTCTGGTCGGAGTCACTGCACTGATTCCTTATGTAGGTGCTTATATCGGGGCTTTTGTTGGCGCCTTTATGATACTTACCGTGAATCCATTTAAAGCCCTTATCTTTCTTGTTTTTCTGGTCATCTTACAACAGGTAGAAGGAAATGCCATTTATCCTAAAGTTGTAGGTGCAAAAATCAATCTTCCGTCCATGTGGGTGATGGCCGCTATTACTGTCGGTGGAAATCTTGCCGGTCCGGTAGGTATGTTGCTCGGTGTTCCTGCTGCATCTGCCGCATATGTTTTATTACGGGAAGCGACTAATAAACATGAACTTAAGAAAATGGCAAAGAATGAATTGAACGATTAGAAACACTCTTTCGCGCACATAAAAGAAAGAAGCACCGCAGAAGTGCTTCTTTTTAATTTAATTTTCGAAATTTCATAAAACAGTTTCTGAACGAACCTCCAATATCGCTGCATTCAGTTCTGCACCAAGAATTAAAATCACTGCCGTCATATACAGCCACATCAATAGTACAATCATTGCCCCTAAAGTTCCATATATAATGGTATAATTTGCAAAATTTTCCACATAAAATGAAAAAGCAATACTTACTATCATCCATGAAGTTAATGCAGCAATAATTCCCGGTAAAATCGCTTTTATATTTTGTCTTTTATCCAAAGATGCTGCATAAAGCGTACCCAATGCAGCGTACATAAGCAAACCGACCGGAACAAATCGTAAATACTGCCAGATTTCAATGAAATAATTCGAAATCTGCATTGTCCTTTCGGGAATCAGATAATTCATGTATATCAGAACTTGTTTTCCCAAAGCAGAAAGCAACAAAGTCAATCCAATTACAAACAAAAGAACAATGGTATATGCCAGCTGTCTGACCGTATATCTAATCGGTTCTGCCGGTTTATCCAAATGATATGCCAAGCGTACATCATCCATCAATCCCTTGGCCGCTCTCATGGGAAACCAGATAGAAAAAATCAGTGCAAACCATAATAAAGTTGAACTGGATGTACTAGATACATACTCCAGATATGTCTCCACTAATACCACAATATCTCTCGGTAAAATTCTCTGTAAAACCTGTATAATAGACGTAATATCCAGTTCCAAAAGCCCCAGAACATTACTTAGAAAAATAAGTAGCGGGAATAATGCAAACAGCAAATAATACGCAAGTGCTGCTGCATTCTTTCCAACATCATGTTCAAAAAAATTATGTACAAGTAAACGAATCACAGGAACAAATATCTTATTCTTTTTTTTCGTCTCTACTCCCTGTTTTTTTTTTCGTCTAAATCTTCCTTTTCTGTTTCTTCCATTCTTATTTCATCATCTTTTGTTTCTTCTGTTCTTACTTCTTCATTCTTTATGTCAAAATTTGTATCAGAGTTTTTTTCCTCATGCATCTCATTACTCTTAATATTTTCTTCCTTATTTCTACGATTTGCCATCAGAGAGTACATATCAAAAACAGCTTCCAAAATCAATGAAATACCCGCAAAAATCCAGAGTATTGTTGTGGAAGAAAATGGACTTTTCAAAATAATTATGGCACATACCAAAGATACTGCTGCACTAATTGCTGACAAATACCAGTTTCTTCTTTTTTGACGGAGTAAATCCACAGACAACTGAATCTTCTCAACCGCAGATAATAAAACGACTACACCATAGATCACTGTTAAGGCAGAAAACGTTACAATAAACCAATCCGAATTAAATATACAAAAAGCACCTGCAATGATTGCTATCAGCCCCTTGGTAAGAAACTGCCCTTTGGCTGCTTCCTTTTTTTCAGCCCTAAAATACTTTACACAGTTTACCAAGCCAATAAAAACCAGAATGATACCTGCCGCAATAATAATTCCTGACGTAAATCCTATTGGGTTAATCAAAAGTAAAATACCTATTATCAACTCAAAAAGACAGATAATGATTCCATTTAAATATTCTGCTAATACTCTCATACGTATATCCTTCCTCTACTCTTAGCCAATAGTAGCTGTTTCCTACTATTCGTTGCCTGTTTTTAAGCTTGACTACTTTTTGACATAACTCTACTACTTAATTATACTACTATTTTTATATTTTTCTTTGGACATATATCTCTTTTTGTCCAAAAATGCAACATTTATTAAAATAAAAACCCCAAAACCACTTGTAATTACAAGGATTTCAGGGTTCCAATTATTTTTATAATTACTTTCCAGCCAAGCTGTGCATAGCTTCCAACCTACGGTTCATCTGCGTCCTGTGGACTTGATTCACCTAGTTTCCAGCAACCTGAGCTGCAACTTCTGCTGCGAAGTCATCCTGTTTCTTTTCGATACCTTCACCAGTTTCGAAACGAACGAATTCTTTAAGAATAAGGTTAGCATTTACTGCTTTAAGGTACTGTCCTACAGTCTGCTTTCCATCTTCTGCTTTTACATATGCCTGATCTAATAAGCAGATGTCTTTTAACTGTTTAGAAACACGACCTTCAACTGCTCCGTTGAAAATCTTATTAGCTACAATATTAGCTTTGTCTTCCATAGCTAAAGTTACAAGAGCTGCTGCTGCTTCTTTAGAAAGGAAGTTGAATAAGTAATTCATATTGCTTTTCTTTTCTTCATAAATTGCAATATCTTCATCGCTCCATACTTTTTCTGTACAAG
>CAZSBV010000141.1:0-5498 GCA_964605105.1 uncultured Lachnospiraceae bacterium
AATGAACTGTTGCCCTGTATTATCACTTAACAAAAAACACCGATCACTATGAAAAAAAATAAAGTTATCATCAAACCGGAATTTCGTTTTTTATATTGACATTAAACCTTTTTTTAAGTAGCATTATTATGTAAAATTAGCAATAAATATATATTTCTTTTGAGAGGGAACAGCAATGAATGTATTAAACAAAACTCTTACAAATCCTGTAGACAGGCCTGTAAAAATTGTTCAATTTGGTGAAGGTAACTTTTTACGTGGATTTGTAGATTATATGATTGATATTGCCAATGAAAAGGAATTATTTGATGGAAGTATCGTTCTGATTAAACCTATTGAATTTGGCAATTTGGAAAGTTTCCACAAACAAAACTGTCAATATACCGTTTCTTTACGTGGTATCGTGGATGGCGAAGCAAAGATTTTAAATCGTCAGGTTACTTGTGTTAAAGATGCTGTAGATGCTTATAATGAATACGATAAATACATGGATCTGGCTACTATTGATACTCTCCGCTTTGTAGTTTCCAATACAACGGAAGCCGGAATTGTTTTTGACGACAGTGATAAATTTGATGCTGCTCCACCCAAAACTTTTCCAGGGAAATTGACAAAATTCTTATATCACAGATTTGAAACCTTTAAAGGTGATATGGACAAAGGACTTGTAATGCTTCCTGTAGAATTAATTGATGACAACGGTATTATGTTGAAAAAATGTATAATGCAGTTCATCGAACTCTGGAACTTAGGTGAAGAATTCAAAACTTGGGTAGAAAATGCATGTGTCTTCACTTCTACTCTGGTAGACCGTATTATCACAGGCTATCCAAAGGCAACTGAAGAAGAAGAATGGGAAAAATTAGGTTACGAAGATAGAATCATGGTAACCGGTGAACCATTTGCTCTCTGGGTCATTGAAAGCGAAAAAGATATTAGTAAAGAACTTCCATTACCGGAGGCAGGACTTCCAGTTATTTTCACAGATAATCAGAAACCATATAAACAGAGAAAAGTACGTATTTTGAACGGTGCTCATACTTCTTTTGTACTTGCTTCTTTCCTTTGCGGCAATGACATTGTAAAAGAATCTATGGATGACGATGATATCCGCAACTTTATGAACAGCACTTTATTTGAAGAAGTAATTCCTACTCTTACTCTTCCAAAACAGGAATTAGAAGATTTTGCAGCAGCAGTTATTGATCGTTTTAACAACCCATATGTAAAACATGCACTTCTTGCAATCTCTTTGAACTCTGTTTCTAAATGGAGAGCAAGATGTATGCCTAGTTTCTTAGGATATATTGATCAGTTCGGTAAATTACCTGTAAGACTTACTTTCTCTCTCGCTGCTTTAATGGCATTCTATCAGGGAGATGAAATTAGAGATGGTGCTTTAATCGGAACTCGTAACGGCGAAGAATATCGTATTATGGACGATGCCGCTGTTATGGAATTCTTTAGAGATAATTGTAGAAAAGAAACTTCCGAATTTGTAAAAGCTTTCCTTGGAAGAATTGACTTCTTCGGTCAGGACTTGAATGAAATCGAAGGTCTTACAGATGCTATTACAGCTCACTTAAACGATATTAAAGAAAACGGAATGAGGAGTGCATTATGCAAGCTTTCATAAAAATTCATCCAAACGATAATGTTATTGTTGCCTTGCAGGATATCTCTGCCGGAAGCGCATTACAAGTTTCTGCTGATCTTACTGTTACTGCTGTAAATGATATTCCTTCTGGACATAAAATGGCTATATCAGATATTTCTGCCGACTCTGAAATTATTAAATATGGCTCTCGCATTGGTTTTGCCATAGAAAACATCAAATGCGGAGATTGGGTTCATGTACATAATCTAAAGACCGGTCTGGGAGATTTGTTAGAATACACTTATGAACCTGTTTTTAAGGAAACAGATTCTATCCCTGTAAATGAATGGTATACAGATGTAGAATCTCTATCTGAACTTCCTTCTACTTTCATGGGCTTTAAACGTTCTGACGGGAAAGTTGGAGTTCGTAATGAAATCTGGGTTATTCCAACGGTAGGTTGTGTGAGCAACGTTGCTACTGCTATTGCCAAACAGGCAAATACCATGCTTAGCGGTACTGTAGATGAAGTTATTGCCTTTCCACATCCATACGGCTGTTCTCAAATGGGCGACGATCAGGAAAATTCCAGAAAAATTCTGGCAGACTTAATCAACCATCCTAATGCAGGCGGTGTTCTTGTCTTAGGTCTTGGATGTGAAAACAGTGGAATTGATATTTTAAAACCTTACATTGGTGATTATGATGAAAAACGCGTAAAATTCTTAGTAGCACAAGAATGTGAAGATGAAATTGAAACTTCATTAGAATTGATTAAAGAATTAATTGATTATGCAGGAGCTATCAGTCGTGAGCCTGTCAGCGTAGATAAATTAGTGATTGGTATGAAATGTGGCGGAAGTGATGGTTTAAGCGGTATTACTGCCAATCCTTTAGTTGGAAGATTCTCCGATATGCTGATTGCCAAAGGTGGTTCTACTGTTTTAACGGAAGTTCCGGAAATGTTTGGTGCAGAAACTATTCTTATGAATCGTTGTGCTAATGAAGATTTATTCCATCAGACAGTTGCACTGATCAATGATTTTAAGAACTATTTTAAAAGTCATAACCAGACTATTTATGAAAATCCATCTCCGGGAAACAAAAAAGGTGGTATTTCTACTTTAGAAGATAAATCTTTAGGCTGTACTCAAAAATCCGGAAGTTCTCCTGTTCGTGGAGTCCTTGCCTATGGAGAGACAGTAAAAGTTCCGGGATTGAATCTTTTAAGTGCTCCCGGAAATGATTTAGTTGCTTCTACTGCTCTTGCTACATCGGGCGCACATATTGTACTGTTTACAACAGGACGCGGTACACCGTTTGCCTCTCCTGTTCCAACCATGAAAATTGCAACTAATTCAGCTTTGGCTTCTAAGAAAAATAACTGGATTGATTTCAATGCCGGTGTGCTGGTAGAAAATAAATCCATGGATGATGTTGCTAAAGATTTCTATAATTACATTATAGAAGTTGCTTCCGGAAAAAAAGTATGCAGTGAAATTGCAGGCTTCCATGACATGGCAATCTTTAAGCAGGGTGTTACATTGTAATCTATATATTATTAAAAAAGGTTTCTTTCTTTGTTTGTTTTAAGAAAGAAGCCTTTTTACGTATAAATCATTTCTGTAATTCTCTCCATCATAATCTCCGTATCATCGGTCATGATAACTGTATGGGTATATTCAGCTATTTTTTTCACTTGCCCGGTCACGGAAAGGTACTTTCCGCCTTCTTTTTTAGAATCCGGCTGGAAATAAGTAACTGTTACCTTGGGATGTTTATCTATATTTTCTTTTATTTTAAGTAAAGTATCATTAATTATTATTCTACGTTCCTCTGTAATATCTATAAATTCTTCCGTCAATCTTTTTGTTTCCTCAATTGCTGCATCATATCCGGTCAAAGCGGCAAAAGGAGAAAACTGTGCTGCTCTGTCAGAAATAGCCATTTGTGGTCTGGTAGACGAGACATGATGAGGCAGATTTATGATATCAGTATATTTATTTTGTGAAGAATAATTTCCATTTTGCATACAAATTAATCCTCCTTTTATTAATATTAATTTCTATCTAAGTAAATTCTCTACAAAAAATACAATTTAAAGTATATTTATCCTTAAATTATTCTAAGCCTTATGTCCCCCAATCTGATTATTCCTGTCTATCGTGGTAGCACCTTCCTGAAGATTCATTCCTTTTAAAATTGCATTCTTACCAAATTTCTTCTTAATACTAAGAACAGCCTGCTGCATTCGTTTTTCCCGTTCCAGTTCTTCTTGCTCTTCTTCTCGTTTCTGAGCTTCGGCTTCATAATCTGTAAATAAATTCATTTGTTCATAGGAATTTGCTTCCACAGCAAATTTCTCATCCACTACCCGATTTGCAGTAATTGTCACACGTCTGACTAAAAGTTTAGGGTTTACAATTCGGTCGTAAAGTTCCATAACTGCATCTGTAATTAATTTGGTAGAGGAAGTTTTTCGTGAAAGATTCGTTGTGCCATGAGCATGTTTGGGAATCCTGCGTCCGTAATGATCTATGGTAACTTCTCCTTTATACTCCTGATTCTTTTTATCATCATCCAGATTTTCAATGTCATATCCAATGGTAAGTACCATCTGGTCTGTTACAAGACCTTTATCGACCAAATCCAATACGAGCAGATCTGTCATTTCCATAACAATGATTCTTGCTTTTTCAAATGTATAAGGACAATGTAATACCTGTCCGGAACCAATACTGTTATTTTCCGGTTTATAAGCTTTTACATCTGCTATAGTACAAGGCTCCCATCCCCAAGCATGATCAATTAATAATTCGGCATTTATTCCAAATAATTTATATAGTAAATTTTCATTATGATATTCATTGGGCTTGCCCAGAGAACATCGTGCAATATCTCCCATAGTAAAAAGTCCATTTTCTTCCAATTTCTTGGTATAACCTCGTCCTACACGCCAAAAATCAATAAGTGGTCTGTGGTTCCACAACAAATGTCTATAAGACATCTCATCAAGCTGGGCAATTCTGACTTCATCTTCATCCGGTTCTACTCGTTTTGCCATAATATCCATAGCTACCTTACATAAATAAAGATTCGTTCCAATTCCTGCAGTTGCTATAATTCCGGTTGTCTTATCTACATCCTGAATAATTTTCTTCGTATACTCACGTTCAGAAAGTCCGCTGGCTTTCAAGTAAGAAGTAATATCAATAAAAACCTCATCAATAGAATACACATGAATGTCTTCCGGTGCTGCATATTTCAGATAAACATTATAAATTCTGCTACTCCACTCCATATACTTTGCCATTTGAGGTGGTGCGGCTATAAAATCTATTTCTAATGATGGATTATTTTTTAATTCAACAGCATTATAAGATTTTCCTGTAAATTTTTGTCCAGGTGCTTTTTTGATTCTTTTGGCATTAACCTCTTTAATCTGTTGAATAACTTCGAATAATCTTGGTCGTCCCGGAATTCCATATTCTTTTAATGATGGTGAAACTGCCAAACAAATCGTTTTTTCAGTTCGGCTGGCATCTGCCACCACCAAATTCGTTGTTAAAGGATCTAGATCTCGTTCTTTGCACTCTACAGAGGCATAAAAAGATTTTAAATCGATTGCAATATAAGTTCTTTGATTCATTTTCTGCCTCCTTTTCCTATCATTCATTCATACTTATAGCTTATTTGTTTGCTATATTTAATTCTATTATACACCAAACATACGTTCTTGCCAATAAAAAAAGAATCCATCTTTTGACGGATTCTTTCTTTACTTTTACATACATAATTTAAAATCATTTAATTTGTTTTGTATTTAGCTAATTCTTCCCTTAATCGTTCGATTTCCTTCTTCTGACCTTCGATTTCCTTCTTCTGACCTTCGATTTCCTTC
>CAZSBV010000142.1:0-5475 GCA_964605105.1 uncultured Lachnospiraceae bacterium
GTTATCTGCGGCAACGGAAGAGATTACTTCAAATGCAGAACAGGTACTTAGCATGAGTCAGCGAAATTTAAATCATGCAGAAAATGTAAAGGAATCCATTAATATAATTGAAGAATCCACTCAGCAGATGCAGCAGTATGTATAAAGTGGAAATTGACATTTAAAACATAAAAAGAACAGCCAATCTTAACGCGACTCCGTTTTGGAGTGAGTAGAAGGGCTGTTCATTTTTTATTTGCGCGAAACTTGCAAAGCATGTTTCTCATCGTTCAATCCATATTTCTTCCGGATTTTCATATTCCAAATCTGTAACGGTTACTTTAAAATCTTCGACCACATATTCTATCAAGCTGATTAGTTTTGATTCTTCGGGTTGATAAATTATATTTCCGGATAAATCATATACTACATTATCCTTTAGATAGCGAACTGTCTCGAATTTGTCCTGTACCCAGCACATGGTAATTCCGTGTTCGGTAAAAATAAACTCTTCTTTTGTGAAATCGTAGATTATCAGGGAATTGTTGTTTTCATCTACCCTTCCTAAAATGTATAACTGTTCGTCTGTAATAGGGTACAATTCCGAAACAGAAGATATTTCAGGATCAATGGTGGTCAGATCAAATTGCTTATCATCCACGGTCAACATGAATTTATCACAAAAATATTCATGCATAGTTTTCTGTTCTTCTATCGCACTTGACGGAGTTGCATCCTCAGAGGGAGTGTCTGCACATCCTGTTAAAATGAATGCTGTCATTAAAATAAATAACCACTTTTCCATGATTCATCTCCTATACTTCAAATCTTATTGAAAATACTTCATTATTATAATCATGCATGCATAATGATTCAAGAAAAATGTGATACACGTTGGTGTATTTTCTGTTTCAGGAATCAGATAGCTTTATTAGTAGTTTTTATTTTGTGATGCCTCTGCAAAATCTTTTAGTTTTTTATAAACTTTTCCATGTACACTGTTTTCAGGAAATTCGCCCTGTTCATTCTTTTCGCCGGCAGGATACTGCATCAGGAGCTCGATGCCCTCGTTAATATGGGTAATAGGATAAATATGGAAAACTCCATTTTTTACAGCGGTTACAACTTCATCATTTAATACCAGATCTTTTACATTGGAAACCGGGATAATAACACCCTGAGTTCCTGTGAGTCCACGTTTTTTACATAAATCAAAGAAACCCTCGATTTTATGGGTGACGCCGCCAATTGCCTGAATCTCTCCTTTTTGATTTACAGAACCTGTTACCGCCAGATCCTGACGGATAGGTAGGTCGGAAAGAGAGGAAATAATACAGTAAAGCTCAGTACTGGATGCACTGTCGCCATCGATGCCATTATAGTTTTGCTCAAAGCAGACACGACAGGATAATGCCATTGGAAATTTTTGAGCATAGGTCTGACCTAGAAATCCTGTAATAATCTGGATGCCTTTGTCATGAGTCTGCCCGCTCATACGAGCTTCTTTTTCAATATTGACTATGCCGGATTTCCCAACATAAGTGGTAGCGGTAATGCGGGATGGTGTACCAAAAGCGTAGTTTCCCATATCTAATACAGCCAGTCCGTTGATCTGTCCAATTTCAGAACCGGTAGTATCGATCATAATGACGTCTTCATCCAGCATTTCCTCTAATTTTTCTTTGTAAAAGGAACGTCTTTGCTCTTTTTCGTAAATGGCTTTTTGAATATGTTCCGCAGTGATTATAGAGGCATTTTCTAACTGTGCCCAGGTAAATGCTTCGCCTAAAATTTCGGATAAATAATTGAAACGGGTAGATAATTTATCCTGACGGGAAGCAGAACGGGTAGAGTAGTCTATGATTGCGCAAACAGCACTGACGTCAAATTCCAGTGTGTGTTCCCGTTCCACGAAACCTTTGACAAACTCAGCGATTTTATAAATATTTTCATTGGTTCTAGGCATTTCATAATCAAACTCAGCGCGAATTTTGAAGAATTTATCGAATTCTTCATCACACTGACTTAATACCTCATAGAAATAATCACTTCCAATCATAATCACTTTAAGTTCAGCAGGGATTGGTTCCGGTTTCAAGGTGGGGGCAACATTATTACCAGTCAACTCTCGAATGGAATCCATATTAATTTCTTTTGTTTTAATCACACGCCGTAAGGCTTCCCATGCCTGAGGTGCGGATAAAATATCATGCGCCTGTACAATGAGATATCCGCCATTTGCCTGATGGAAGAGTCCGCCCTTGATTTTCATAAAATCAGTAGTCAGATTACCGAATTCGCTATCATATTCCGTTTCCCCCATTAAATTGCTGTAGGTGGGATTAAAGGTAACCACTACAGGGGCACCTTTGGTTTCTGAATGGTCAACAATCAGATTAACGCGGTATTTTAAGGTGGCGTCTTCTTCTGATTTCTTGTTTAACATGGGAAGTAATGAAGCCAGAACGTCGGTCTCCGGTTCTTCGCTGTCCATGAATTGAACGAGATGATCTAATACATCCTCTTGGACTTCCTTGATAAAAGCAACAGCACGGTCGTAAGCTATGTAAGAGGCAGAAATCTCTGCGATGTAATCTCCAATGGCAGACATTCCCACCTTGTGATCCAATTCATCCAATTGTTGTTCGCAGTCTTTTTCACAATTTTGAATTTCACGCAGGATGGGACCGGTTTTCTCTTGAAGTATCTGAGAATTATTGTCAATATTCTCTTTTTCATCTTCGGATAGTGCATTGATAGCATCATCTTCTAAAGGTTCTCCATTTACTAGTGGAAGAAAATAAAGACTGGTATCAGTGCGTTTGACATAAAAATCATATTCTGCAGCAGTCGCATCCATTTCGTCCAGTAGTGCATTTTGTTTTTTCTCAAAATCATGTGTGATGGCAAGTTTTTGTTTTTCGTAATCTTCGGAGTGGAAAACTTTTTGTAACTCTTTTTTTAAGGTTGCTACTAATTTGTCCATATCCTCTTTGAACTGTTTTCCGACGCCGGCCTCAAAAGAAAGTGCAATAGGATTTTTGGGGTTCTGAAAGTTATAAACATAGCACCAGTCGTGAGGAATCGGTTCTGTTGCAGCCTTTCTTTTGGCACTGCGGCAGGCATAGGTGGTTTTTCCTGTGCCGGAAGGGCCGGACATATAAATATTGTAGCCTTTCATCTTAACTTCAAGACCAAAATCAAAGGATTTTACAGCACGGTCCTGTCCGATAATTCCGTCCAAAGTCTTCAGTTCTCCTGTTGTCTCAAAGGTAAAAGTTTCCGGAGAGCAGATGTTTTTCAGTTGGGTATAATCCAATTCCGTTATTTTTCTCAAAGTGTACCTCCCTTCAAATTTCTAAAATATCAAAAGTACATCGTATTTTCTTTCTGACAATTTATGCTTTTTGAAAATGAAAAATGACAATAGTTTGTACGTACTATTAATTATTGTACATCTTATAAAATTTGACGTCAATATATGCTATAGAAAAGCCATATATATTATTTGATTGTTTTCCAATTAAAAGCAACGCAGGGGCGGTCAACGCCCCTGTTTATTGTTATAAATATCCTCTCAAATCTTTTCTAAGTTCTCTTTCAATATCAATCAGATTATTGCAGAGATTTTTAACTTTTGCCTCTGCATTGGGATATTGGTTCATATACTTATAAAGTGACTTGATTCCCATGTTACAGCCGTCAGTAAGAAGGTCCGCCACAGTTGCGTCGCTTTTATCCATGGACATTTTCATATTTGTTTTGAGCCAGGACATACTCTTTGCCATTGGGTTAGGGTCTTTTTCTTCACTGTGATACTGAATCAGCATAGAGTGAATTTCATTTCCTAATTTTTCATGATGATCTTTGCTTTTCTTGAGCAGTTCTTTTAACTTTTCATCCTGTACGCTTTCCATAACTTCATCCAATGATGTAACTGCCATTTTACTTCCGGCATCGCATTCTTTTAATAAATGAATTGTATCTTTGTTTTCCATAAAGACCTCCGATAATGTTTTTTTTAGTTTGTGCAGAAAGTGAATGGACTATTCGTTAAAATTGGTTTGAAATCAAAATGAAAAGAGTATTTTATATTGCTCTTGAATTTTTAATAAGGTAAAATTAAACCTAGAGAAGGAGGTAATACTTATGCAGTTTGAAAGAATTTATTACGAAGGAAAAGAAAATGTATATTTAGATTGTTACATTTTGAACAGTGGATTAAAGTTGGGACAAGACATGGCTCGTCCGGCGGTAGTGATTTGTCCCGGTGGCGGTTATGTTTATTTATCACCAAGAGAAGCAGAACCGGTAGCGTTGGCATATGCAGCAAAAGGAATTCATGCTTTTGTACTCAATTATTCTGTAGGCTGGGAAGCAGCAGGATTCCAGCCGCTCGCGGATATGGATTGGGCAATTGGTCTCATACGTGAACATGCAGACGAATGGAATGTAGATGTAAATAAGATTTTGACTTGTGGTTTTTCCGCAGGAGGCCATCTTGCTCTTGCCAGCGGACTTCTTGGAAAAGAAAAACCAAATGGTGTGATTTTAGGATATCCGGCCACTGACTTAAGTGGAGGCGGTGATTTGATGACGATGCTCTTGGTTGGGAAAAATACTCCTTCAGAAAAAGCGGCAGACTGGTTGAATTTGAATAAACAAGTAACAAAAGATGCCCCACCGTTATTTATGTTTACCACTGGGGAAGATGCCATGACAAGAAAGATGACTTTAAATCTTGCTATGAGCTATGAAGAACAGGGACTACTTTATGAGTATCATGTATTTCAGAAAGGGCCTCATGGATATAGCCTTGCAAATGCGGCTTGTGCCGATGGTTCCAGTCAGGTCATGAATCCTCATGTAGAAAAATGGTTTGATATGAGTGTGGAATGGATATTCCAGGTGTTTGGAGAGTTGGAATTTAAAGATGTATCTACCAGTCATATTATGGAGGCAATCAAAAAATTGGGAATTGAAATTCCGGGACAGGTAGGAAAAGAAGCGGATAATGCATAATGATGTGAAACTTGCTTTAGAAGTTTCATGCATTGGCGCAAACGAAAAAGAGGACTAATATCAGAAACAATTGAGCTTTGGAATCAATGTTCTGAAAGATAGTCCTCTTTTAGTTTCAATAAATTCACGGCTGACGATGCCTAAGGCATACTGGTTGAACATTCCGGTCTGTTTGTCCATGTATTTTTCTACATTTTCGCTGCTCATAAGTAATCCTACCGCGGTAAGAATGACATAGAGTATCACGCATAAGGCTTCCGGAAAAATAATAGAGACAATAGTTACAATAACAAAAATAGGAACGGATGCCAAAAGAGCAGTACGTTTTTCTTTTTGAAGATATCTGGTATAACGAACGCCATAGTAAAGCAAAACTATATTGTAGAAAATAACACACATATACAGGGCATATACCTTAGTTTACGCTTCCATTTCAACCAAAAGTTTATTCACGCTGACAAGTTTAACACAAAG
>CAZSBV010000143.1:0-5430 GCA_964605105.1 uncultured Lachnospiraceae bacterium
TGTACAGGAGCACCTCCTTATTAAATTTTCATTGTACTATATCTAAAATAAGACTTTAAATATACAGTATTTGTATCACATCTCACATTAGCAGTTTACAACAGTTCAATTTTATACAAAATGTTGTCTTATGTCAAGATGAAATCATACAAATTGTATAAATAATTATACAATTTACTTAAGTCTATCTTCAAAATATCCAAAACATGATTTAGTACTTTAGATTTCCTCTAGCGCTTCATCTTGTAGATGCATCGCTTTTCTTATTATAACAGAACTGATTCCTTTCCTAGCTAAAAATGCATATATCTTTTGTTTTTCTTTCCAATCCATATTTTCAGCATTATATTGTTTCTTTTCCAAAAGTTTCCGTGCCTGCTGTAACTCTATTTCCTGTTGCTCTTCATCATCATAGGAGTCTTCAATTGCCTTTCTAAGTGTCTCTTTATCGATTCCCTTCTTGATTAACTTTTCTTCCATTTTTCTTCTGGTCTCTGATTCTTTGTGATAAAAGATATACTGACAGGCAAAATCATAATCGTCTATATAGTGAAATGATTTCACATAATCAATTGCTTCCTCTATGATATCCTGAGTATAGTACCCTTCTTCCAATTTTTCCCGAAGTTTACATTCTGTATAAGGTCTCTTTTGTAATAAATTAAGACATCTTTTCTTGGCTCTTTTAGGCAGTAATTCATTCCTTATTACATGATAACTATCCTTATCCATTTCATTCTCTATCCGAATTTTGTATTGGGCAATTTCCCCTTTATATAATACGAAGGCAAACTCCTGATTGAGATATACTTTACTACGCTTTTTATCCAGTTCCTCGATTTTTGTAACAATTCTTACCATGTTCATACTATTTTATCGTTATAAAAGGTTGTTTACCTATATGATAAACAACCCTCCTATAATTTATTTATTCCTCTTCTTTTGTCGCTTTCTTAGAAGTTTTTGTTTTTTCTTTCTCTGGCTCCTCTACAACATCTTCCAATCCAAAATGTGCTCTTACCTTCTTTTCTACTTCTTCACAAATGGAAGGATTTTCTTTCAAATAATTCTTCGCATTCTCTCTACCCTGACCAATTTTATTACCTTCGTAGGCATACCAAGCACCACTCTTGCTAATAATACTGTTTTCTGCTGCCAAATCGAGAATATCCCCAACTCTGGAAATACCTTCTCCAAACATAATATCAAATTCTGCTTCTTTAAATGGAGGCGCAATCTTATTCTTAACAACTTTTACTCGTGTTCGGTTACCAACCACTTCTCCACTTTGTTTCAAAGATTCAATTCTTCTTACATCCAGACGAACAGAAGAATAGAATTTTAATGCACGACCACCGGTTGTCGTTTCCGGATTACCAAACATAATACCTACTTTTTCACGTAACTGGTTAATGAAAATCACAGTACAATTAGACTTACTGATCACTGCTGTTAATTTACGTAAAGCCTGGGACATTAATCTCGCCTGAAGACCTACATGGGAATCTCCCATATCTCCATCAATTTCTGCCTTAGGTACAAGAGCAGCTACAGAGTCAACTACTACAATATCAATCGCTCCGGAACGCACCATTGTCTCTGTAATCTCAAGAGCCTGTTCACCACAGTCCGGCTGTGAAATATATAAATTGTCAATATCAACACCAATATTCTTAGCATATACAGGGTCTAACGCATGTTCTGCATCAATAAAACCTGCAATTCCGCCCCTTTTCTGTACCTCAGCAATCATATGTAAGGTTACCGTTGTCTTACCACTGGATTCCGGTCCGTAAATCTCTATGATTCTTCCCTTCGGAATACCGCCTAATCCTAAAGCAAGGTCTAAGCTTAAAGAACCGGTCGGAATGGTTTCCACATTCATCTGTGCAGATGGGTCACCAAGTTTCATAACCGCCCCTTTACCATACTGTCTTTCAATCTGTGATATCGCTGCGTCTAATGCTTTTAATTTGTCATCTCTTTCCATTCTCGTTCTCCTTTTTGCAGAACAAACGTTCTTAACTTGTATCTATCCTAAAACATTTGTTCGATTTTGTCAATATTTATTTAAATTTTATTTGATAATAAAAGGATATCATTTTATATGTCCTATATTTCGGACTTATAATTGATTATTCAATTGCAACAGATAATGATTCATATGATTCAAGATTTATATTTATTTGGTATTTTATATCGTTTACACGTTTTTGTCAATATTGGATTTTTTCAAAAAAATTCTTCTACTGCTCCAATAAAACCCGCTATTTATTGGAGCAGGTCGAAGAACTGTCTACTATATATCAGCTTACATTTATTTAATCTGTTTTTTACCTTTTTTTCGTTAAAACCGGATGCTAAATCCCTTTTTATCTCTCATGTTCCACTTCTTCTGCCACATACACCTCAGAACCAAAGTCTGTCAATGTACGCTGGTTCTTATCATATCCTGTTCCCTGGAATATTGGTAACAATCTTACTCCGCTCATAAGGGCTGCACCGGAAGCTTTGAATTCCTGTTTGCCATCTTCCATGGTAATCTTGCGGTCTGCGGTTCTTAAAATCGCACCATTAGGATTTAAGTTTACCGGCACCACATGTTTGATTAAGGAACCAAACTGTCCTACTCTCAATTTTTGTTCTCTGTTACCAAACCGGTACTGTTTTTTCTTGTCCAAATCTTTCATACGAAGCTGTTCGTAGCCCGGTGCCGCAGAAACCTGTTTGCGGAACACACCTGCAATGGCAGTTCCATCCTTTTTTACCTGCCATCCATTTTTCAGACGTTTGAAGGTACCATATTGGAATACCATTCGATATTTTTTATAAAATGCTATCTGTGCCTTTATTTCTTCTTTTTCCAAAGATAGCAAATGTTTCAAATCCAATTCATATCCCAGACAACCGAAGAAGGATACATTTCCGCGGGTCACCAAAGGTGTTACACGCAGAGTCTGGGCATGTGGTGCCGCACTGACATGTGTCCCATAGGTAGATTGCGGATAAAGATAAGAAAGATTTCCCTGAATAGTAAGTCTTTCAATAGGATCTGTATCATCCGAACACCAGATCTGCGGTCCCATACAAAGCATTCCCAAGTCAAATCTGTTTCCACCGGAAGCACAGTTCTCCAACAAAATTTGTGGTCTTGGTTCAAACACTCTTCTTTGAACCTCATACAATCCCAAGATATAATCATGAGCTTTTGCACCTAACGCAATGCTGTGACGGTTCATATCCCATTTCACATAATTAATGTTGGCATTATCTAATACTTTTCCTACATTTTCTACGATATAATCCCTAACTTCCTGTTTCGTCAAATCCAATAGTAACTGATGTCTGCCCAAAACAGGTGTAAATTCATCGGTCAATGCCCAGTCAGAATGAGCTCTGTACAAATCCGAATCCATATTTACAGATTCCGGTTCGAACCATAAACCAAATTCCAGACCTAATGCATGAATTTTATCTGCAAATCCATCCATGCCATGGGGAAGTTTTTTCTTGTTAATGTTGTAATCTCCAAGTCCGGCTTTGTCATTATTTCGTTTGCCAAACCAACCGTCATCCAAAACGAACATTTCACAGCCTAAATCTTTGGCTGTTTTTGCAAGTCCCAAAAGTCTTCTTTGGTCGAAATCAAACATACAGCCTTCCCAGCTGTTATATAACACCGGACGTTCTCTCTCCTGCCAATACTCAGGAATAATATGATGATTTACAAAGCTATGCATTTTCTCGCTCATGCCGCCAAAGCCTTTATCTGAAAAACAAATTACAGCCTCCGGCGTTTCAAAGCTTTCCTTCGGTGACAGTTTTTTACTGAAATTATTAGGAGAAATTCCCTGCATAATGCGGGTCAAGCCCTGAAAAGATTTCTGTACAGAGGCGTAGTGATTTCCGGAATAGATCAGATTAATGCCATACACTCTTCCATATTCCTCTGTGGCATCCGGTTCCGCCACCAGAAATCCCGGGTGATGCTGATTGGAAGAAAATCCGGTCAGACTTTCATTGACAATACGTCCCCCCTGTGCCAACTGATGACACTCTCTCACTTCTGCAATCCAGCCTCCATGAAATGTAGTAATTTCATAATCTCCATAAATATCCATCATAAAGCTCATCAGTTTTTGAACTTCCAAAACTTCTTCTGATGTATTGGTAAGTACAGCTCTTCTAGTCAGAACACCACCAAACACTGAGAAATATAATTTCAATAACAATCCCGGCTGAGACATATGGATTTCCAAGGTATCACATTCCCCTTTTGCCTGTGGCAAGCTACATTTCATCGGTGCTGTTCCTGTGTAAATCTTATGACATTTATATTTGAACTGGGTACTTCTTCCAATTTCCATCGGACTTTCCCTATAATCTCCACGCCCGTTTTCACTCCAAACGTAAGGAATAACATCCGGACAACTGGTAAGGTCATTATCATCTAATAATATAGACGATCCCCAGCCTAATCCGGTATGATAAGCTAACGCATCTACATCTTCCATCTCCACTTCTTCGCCAAAGTGAAGCTGTTCTAACTGACCATATTTGTTGATTCTCATTAAGCTGGAAAAGCCATCCCCTGAAATATGAAAAATATTGTTTTTATATGTAATCATACGCCTTCTCCTTGTGGTTTTATACTAACCACATTTTACATCTATTTTAGGCATTTTCTCAAGTTATATTTAAGGCTAAATTTGTTAAACTATTGGTTAGGTGCTGAAGCTTTAGCCACCAGTTTAATCAAAAACAAGGGATGCATCAAACGCATCCCCTGCCAAAAAAACTTATTCTTATTATTCTTGTCTATTCCACCAAATCAAAAGCATTCAATTTCTTATTGATCATTGCAAGAGCTCCATCCGGAAGGCTTCCTGCCATAGTCATTAACGTTTCTACCTGGAAGTTTTCCATCATGGCCCACATTGGCTGATCAGGACCAATTTTACCACCTGTCATACCGGAGAAGAATTCCCAAGCTTCTGTGTTTTTATAAACCTGTCCAATAGTAGATTTTACAGATAATTTTCCTTCAGGGAATTCCATTTCTGCTTCTGAATTTAAATCTACATCACCCATAGCTGTGAACCAGTTTGCAGCACCTTCGTTTCCGTCATCTTCCACAGGAAGTGTATAGATTTCAGGTTCTACTTCAACTTTTTCGATAGTCATAGTATCTTTTACGTCGCCTGCTACTGCCATAAAGATATTGAATCCATCTTTTAATGCAACTTCAAATTTACAAATTTTATCTACAGGAGCCTGTTCGCCAACTTTTTCACCATTTAAGTAAAGTTCTACATTGTCCATGTTAGAATAAACTTTGATTTCTCTTGTTTCGCCGGCTCTCTGAGCATAACGTTTTCCACAAAGGTGAACCATTGGTTCCGGATTCCAATATGCTTTGTAAATGTAGTA
>CAZSBV010000144.1:0-3954 GCA_964605105.1 uncultured Lachnospiraceae bacterium
GTCCACCGGCGAGAAGCATTGCAATCATTTCTTTTGCCATAATGCTGCCTCCTATTTATATATATACTTGTGTGAAAATTGTAACACATTAAAAGGAAATTTACATCTTTTTTGTGCAAAATTTTAATAAAAATACAAAAAAAATTCATTCCGTTGTAAAAAATATGTAAAAATATGGAAAAAACAAGTTTGTATGTTTTTAAATTAGGGAAAAATTACGTTGACCTGAAAAAGAGGAAAGCTTTCCGCAGGCTCTAAAGTTTTGAAAAAACCAACCGATAAACATAGTGAAAACAATTTTTCAATCCATGGAGGGAGGGAAAGTTATGCGTATAGATGCATATGCAGCAGTACAACAAGTGTACGGAAATCAGCAGACTCGTAAAGTGCAGAAGGAAGCTAAAACAGGATTTAAAGATCAGCTTCAGATCAGCAGTAAAGGCAAGGATATCCAGACAGCGAAGAATGCAGTGGCGAATACAGCTGATGTAAGAGAAGAAGTGGTTGCGTCTTTGAAAAATAAAGTGAACGCAGGCACATACGAAGTGAGTGGAGAACAGTTTGCCCAGAAGTTGTTTGAAAAATATAACAATGCACATTTGGGAAGCTTCTAGGGAGCTTCCCGGAAAATAGGAGGAAATTTCAGTGGCCAGTTTGATGGAAAACTTAATTAGTGTGTTAGAAGAAGAAGGCAAAGCCTACGAAGAGCTGCTGGAATTATCTATGAAAAAAACACCTATTATAGTAGGTGGGGATTTAGAGAGCTTACAGAAAATCACGGATGAAGAACAGATAGTTGTGGCAAGAATCAATCGTCTGGATGCAAGGAGAGAAGATGTGACGAAAGATATTGCCAATGTGTTGAACAAGGATGTTACGAAACTAAAGCTTGTGGATATTATCCATCTGTTGTCACAGAGGCCGGTAGAACAAAAAGCATTGGCAGCTGCCCATGACAAATTAAAAACAGTGGTGGGACAGATGGTAAGGGTGAATGAGCAGAACCGGGATTTGATTCAAAGTTCATTAGAAATGGTAGAATTTGATTTGAATCTGATTCAATCTATGAAATCTGCACCGCAGACAGCCAATTACAACAAAGGTGCCTATAATTCAGGTGCTTTTATAGGAAGAAGCAGTGGCGGATTTGATGCAAAACAATAGTTGTTGGTTACACAGGGACAGCAACAGTCAATAACATCTTTAGGAGGCGCGATTTATGCCGTTAATGGGAAGCTTATATATCGGAAATTCCGGTTTACAAACAAGTCAAAATGCTTTGAATACCACAGCACATAATATGACCAATGCCGACACTACAGGCTATGTTCGTCAGCAGGTGCAGCAGGGTACCAAAGTTTATAATACAATCAAAGTCGATTTCTCATCTGTATCCAATCAGCAGATTGGTCTTGGTGTTAGTTATTCCAAAGTAAAACAAATTAGAGATTATTTTTTGGACCAGACTTATCGTAGAGAGTCCGGTCGTAGTGCTTTTTATGAGGTCGCTTCCGGAGCATTGGAAGAAATCGAGAGTTTATTAGATGAATTAAATGGTGAATCTTTTCAGGAATCTCTGGAAGGTGTATGGACTGCCATTCAGGAACTTTCCAAAGATCCAAGCAGTGCTGTAACTCAAGGGTTACTGGTACAGAAATCATCCCAGTTCATTGAAAGAGCAAAAGCAGTTTATACTGGAATGTGTGATTATCAGGACAACCTGAATCAGCAGATTAAGGGAAAAGTAGAAACGATTAATGAATATGCAAATCGAATCAGAGCATTAAATGATGAGATTTTAAAAATAGAGTGTGCAGGGGTTGAAAGCGCCAATGACCTTCGTGATGAAAGGAACCGAATCTTGGACGAACTTTCTACTATGGCTAAAATTTCTTATTCAGAAGATATAAACGGTCAGGTGAATGTTCAGTTAGAAGGTGTGGATCTTGTAAAACGAGAAGTGGTATATGAAATTGGATTGCAGCAGGATGATGTGACAGGATTTTATACACCATTTTGGGTACAGAATGCAGAATATACCACAAATGCACAGGGTGAAAAAGTATATAATATCGAAGGAGCAAAGGTATTTGAATTAAATGCTGTCATATCCTCCGATTTGAATACAGATATCGGAAGTCTGAAATCCATGCTTTTGGCAAGAGGAGATCACAGAGCCGATTATACAGATATTAAAGAAGAAAATTATGACTATTCAGTCAGCCAGTCGGTAATCATGAACATTCAGGGCGAATTTGACCAGTTGATTCATAATGTGGTAACTGCCATTAATCAGGTGTTAGTGGATGCGGCTAATGCTGCTACAGCAGAGAATCAGGATAGTACTTATTTAAGAAATGAAGATGGAAGTCCGATTGTTCTTTTTGAAAAGATTGGTTTGGACACCTTTGAATATGTGGATACCAATAATGATGGGCAACCGGATGCTTGGAAGGAAACGGCCGCAGACGAAAGTAAGAATGGATATAAGGGAAGTCTTTTCTCCATTACCAATATTATTATAAATAAGGATTTGGTTCAGGTACCTACCAAACTTGGTTTTATCAAAGAAGACGGTTCTGTAGATTATGAAACAATAGAAGCAATGAAAGAGAAATTTACAGAAGAAAGTAATACTTTAAATCCGAATGTAAAGAAGAAAACTAGTTTCGTAGATTATTATGGAGATCTTGTTGCACAGGTCGCTAATTCAGGCAGTGTATACAAGAGTATCTTATCGAACCAGCAGGCAACTGTAAATGCAACTTTTACAGCAAGAGAACAGGTAATCGGGGTATCCTCTGATGATGAACTGACTAATATGATTAAATTTCAGAATGCATACAATGCATCTAGTCGATACATTAACGTTATCAGTGAAATGTTAGCACATATTATTAATACATTAGGAACTTAAATAGTAAAGGAGGCAGCTTATGCCATCTCAATTTTTTGGATTAAATATTGCATATTCCGGATTAATGGCAGCCAATGCAGCATTAAATACAACCAGTAATAATATTGCCAATGTAGAAACTACAGGGTACAGCCGTCAGCAGGCTGAGCAGGCAGCCGCAAATGCACTTCGTGTTTTTACTACTTACGGATGTGCCGGTGCCGGAGTAGATGTTATTGCAATTGAACGTATAAGAGATGAATTTTATGATGTAAAGTACTGGGATAATAATGCTAATACCGGTGAATATAATATGAAGCAATATTATATGAGACAGATAGAAGATTATTTCAATGATGATAGTACTATCGAAGGATTTAAAACTATTTTCGATGAGATGATGAGTGCCTTGGACGAAGTGGCAAAGCAGGCGGGCAGTGATACGACAAAAGCTCAGTTTATTGGTAGTGCATCCAATCTGACACAGTATTTTAACAGTATGTCAGCCAATATGTCTCAGGTGCAAAAAGATGTCAATCAGGAAATTAAATTAAAAATTGATGAGATCAATTCTTTGGCTGCTGAAATTGCTACTTTAAATAAGCAGATCAATGTTATTGAAATTGACGGAAAAGCTACTGCCAATGAACTTCGTGACCAGAGAGCTACGTTAATTGACCAATTATCTGCGATTGTAGATGTAAAGGTCATTGAAACTCCGGTATATGATACCAATAATCCGGATCGATTGACAGGAGCCAATCGTTTTCTGGTGCAGATTGCCGGTGGACAGACATTAGTAGATACAAACGAATACAATGCCTTGGAATGTGTGGCAAGGACCACGAAAGAAAAGGTAAATCAGTCTGATATCGATGGACTTTATGATGTATATTGGGTGTCCAATAAGTTGACTGGGGAACTGGGGGATGAATTCAATCTGTACAATGCCAGTCTCGGCGGAGAACTGAAAGGTCTGGTTCAGATGCGAGATGGTAACAATGGAGAGAATTTCCAAGGGACGGTAACGGACATTGGAACCAAAAAAGATGAAAATG
>CAZSBV010000144.1:4054-5376 GCA_964605105.1 uncultured Lachnospiraceae bacterium
ATTGATGAAAGTCTGAATGATGCTAACCTGACAGAAACCAGACGAGGAAAAGAAGCAAGCATCGGTCAGAGTGTGGATTATCAGGGTGTTCCTTATTACATGCAGCAGATGAATGAATGGGTAAGAACTTTTGCAGAGAAGTTCAATGAGATTTTAGCGGATGGCTTTGATTTGTATGGAAACCCGGGAAATATTCTTTTCAGTGCTGATAAAGAAACGGATCAAGACCAGTATTTGTTTGAAGAGGGAACAGATACTCAGATTTCCATGGAAGATGATAGTTACTACCGTCTTACAGCAAAGAATTTCAATATTTTGAATGCTTTGTTGGATGATCCGGACTTGCTGGCAACAAAAGTTGATGCGGCAGCAGGTGTGGATGAATACGGAAATGTTGAAAAATTAATTCAGATGATTAATGATAAATCCGTAGTAAGTTTCCGAGGAGCATCTGCCAGTGAATTTTTGACATGTATCTTGTCAGATATTGCATTGAATGCGAATAATGCCAATAGTTTTTATAATAATTTTAACAATGTCGGAAAGACCATAGATAATCAGAGATTATCCATTTCAGGCGTGGATACAGACGAAGAAGCTGTAAATCTGGTGAAATATCAGAATGCTTATACTTTAGCTTCTAAAATGATTCAGACATTAACAGAAGTATATGACAGATTAATTTTAGAAACCGGAGTATAAATAGAGTGAGACAAGACATAAGGATTATGTTTTTAATAAAAAAATAACTTTCTTAAGCGGAATGGATTCCAAAGTTAAGATTGGAAAGCTTCAAAGAGAGGATGAAGGAAAATGAGAATTACCACAAAAGTAATACAGAATAATTCTTTAAATAATATTAATACGAATAAGCTTTTACAGGATAAGTTAAGTCAGCAGATGTCTACTGAAAAAAAAGTCAGCAGACCTTCGGATGACCCTATTGTAGCGATTCGTGCGTTGAGACTTAGAACAAATGTAAATCAGGTAACTCAGTATTATGAGAAAAATGTACCGGATGCAGAAAGCTGGCTGGAAGTAACGGAAAGTGCACTTTCTTCCATGAGTGAAGTTGTTACAGACATGATTGCGCAGTGTACCAAAGGAAGTAACGAAGACTTAACTACCAGCGACAGAGAAACAATTTTAACTGCATTGAAAGCTCTTCGTGATGAAGTCTATTCTACCGGAAATGCAGACTATGCCGGAAGATTTATTTTTACCGGTTATAGAACGGATACTGCTTTAACTTTTGGAGAAACCAAAGAGCAGGAATATACCATTACGGAACAGGTGGATAGTAGTAAGATTGATACTATTAC
>CAZSBV010000145.1:0-5307 GCA_964605105.1 uncultured Lachnospiraceae bacterium
TCTTCTTTGCTTGCACGAATCCAACTGGTAACTTCCGGGAACTGATAACCGCGTTCCATACATTTGTATACCGCATCTCTGTCCTTTTTACTATAAAGGAAGAATTCACTGGCTCGAATCATACCATTAGGACCGCCCAATTTATGTAAATAATCGTAAATCGTTACAATCTGCTCTGTAGAATATGGCGCTCGGGATTGCTGGCCATCACGGAAAGTGGTATCTGTAATCCAGATTTCTCTTGGCATATTGTGAGGTACGGTTCTATCATTAAAAGGAATCTTAGGAATTTCCGAATATGGGAACATATTACGGAAAACGTTAGGCTTTTTAACGTCATCCAAAATATACATATGTTCTTCTATTTCTAAAAGATGATTCTTAGGATTCATACTTACAGGTCTATTCATAAACATATCCTGATTTGACATTTTCTTTCGCCTCCTGAAAATATTCATTATTTTTACGCTCAAAAAAGAACTCCGTATAATTGTATACAATTATACGGAGTATGTCAATTCCTTTTTCAAATTTCAAGCGCACGACTTACATTTAACATGCCCCAGCCTTGTTTGTTCCAGGGTTCTTTCAAATCCGTGGCGGTAAAACATAAGCGAAACTTGACTTCTTCCGGTGTAAGTTCCGGTTTCTTTTCTAATAATAATGCGGCTGCACCGGAGACCAGAGGTGTGGCAAAGGAAGTTCCACTTTTGGTTTCGTAGATATCTACAAATTGTTTTCCTAATCTTCTACATTGATAACAGGTAGAAATAATATTGGTTCCCGGAGCTACAATATCCGGTTTCTTTAAAGAAAAAATACTCGGTCCACGTCCGGAATAGGCCTCACATAAAGTAACCCCTTCCTTATGATAGTCCAAATCATGACAGCCTACAGTCATAATATTTTTACTCATACCTAAAGGGGAAATACTTTTGGCTTTGGGTCCTTTATTTCCTGCCGCGACCACTACTAACAGGCCTTGTGACCAAACGTCCTCTAATACTTCTACAAGTTTCTTTATTTTATATTCGGAGACCTGATCTTCGAATCCTATAGATATATTCAAAATACGAATATTATATTTTTCTTTATTATTTAAGATCCAATGGATGGCAGAAATCATAGTATCAATATTTCCCATCCCTTTTTTGTCTAATACTTTTCCCACAATCAGATTGCAGGAAGGAGCAATTCCGCTAAATCTTCCATCTGAAAGATATCCATCGCCTGCGAGACAACCGGCAACATGGGTTCCATGGCCGCAGTCGTCATAAGGTTCCTCGATTTGATGAATAAAATCCTGAAATTCTAATACTCTCCCGGAAAGGTCAGGATGCAAAAATATTCCGGTATCAAGTACAGCTACCGAAATATTCTTACCACTATATTTACTCTGTACTTTTTCAGTACAGTCTATTTGTTCTTTAACTCGCCACACTGCATACTCCTGCTTTTTTTATAGGATATGCAACACTGTGACAAAAAGTGCTATATTTTGCATCTAAAACTAGTTTAGCGAGTTCTTTTCTTTTTTTTAGGCTTATAAGCTATAAGTGCAACAGCAATGGCAGTTAAACCTGTAGCAATAAACCATTTTGGATGAATACTATTGTCTCCGGTATTTGGAGAATAGTCTTTCTTTCCGGAAACAGTTGTAATAGCTTCTCCATTTTCAATTTGCACTGTTCCATTCTCTCCCATTGCAAAAATTGCAAAAGTAGACAAATGATTGGTGGAAAATTGTACATAACTTTTTCCGTCTTTTTGCTGTATGGAAGAAGATAATTTTTCTAATTGTCCATCTTCATCTAACACAACCACATGAACTGTATTTCCTTTAATTTCTGTTGGCAACGGAACACTAACTGACAGCGGAGAGGCACCAAGCTTGGTAAGTTCTACCGTATCTGTAATGTCTGTTAATGTCATTTCAAATACTTTCATTTCCGGCATTATGTTACCATAGATTCTTTTAAAGGAATCTTCAATAACAGATTTTGATTGTTCTTTTATATTCAGATGATATTCACCGGTATAGTTTAATCCTACTGTAATATTTTCAGAAGGCCATTCACTAATTTCAGATTGAACTTCTATAGAATTATTTCCCGGCGAAGATGCTTCTTTAGTAGAAAAGACTTTTAATGTCCCACTATTATCTTTTGTAGCGATCTTACCAACAAAACCAAGGTATGTATTATCGAAAATTGTATTATCCAAACTTATACTATTATCATCTACTATGGCTGTCCAATTTCCACTAAAGGCAGGTTTTAACAAGTCATTGCTAAGTCTGGATGTACTGTCGGTATAACTTAATTTAGGCAAATCATCACCTTTAAAATACACAACTCTTTCCGTTTCAGCACTGCAATTGAAAGCACCTACACCAATTTGTTTTACATATTCATGAATGATAACTTCTTTTAAGTTTGTATTCTCAAAAGCACGGTCCTGAATTTTAACAACATTTGTAGCGCCGTGTATTTCCTGTAAAGAAGTGCAATCTTTAAAAGCTTCTTCTCCGATAATAGTAACAGAATCCGGAATATTGACTCCCAGGATTTCTGTATGCCCGTAGAAACAAGCAGGTGCTATGGTTTCTACGGTATTTGGAATTTCAACATATTTGCTTGTACCTTTATAGGCAATCAGAATTCCATCTCCAACAATCAGGAAATCATCCGCCGCTGTATTTGCAGCCCATGCATCCAACCAGCCTGTATACGAAAATGCAGATGGTTCAATCCATGTTACTGTTTCAGGAATACTGATTTCCTTTAGATTATCACAATGATAAAAGGCTGCATATCCGATGCTGGTTACACCTTTTGGAATATTAATACTTTGCAAATTACTTCTGGCAAATGCAAAGTCTCCTATACTGGTAATATTGGAAGGAATGGTATAAGTATATAAATCTGTATCACCATAATAAGCATAGTTTGTTATACGATCGTATACAATTGCATATTTAGGTAAGGCATCTCCCTTACTTTCATCTACATAATTGGAGCTTTCCTGTTCTTCATCTGCATAAACTTCACGATTGTTCAGTCCTGTTACGACCTGCATTCCCGGAGAATCCATCATTAATACTGCACTGGAACCTACGATCATGGTTTTACCCAGAACACCGTCCTCAGAAACAGTAATTGGATCAAATTCAGGAACATAATCTACATTACTTGGATCATGAAGCGCAGAGTCTGAAGAGGAGGAAGAAGAAGTATTACCTTCTACTTTTACTAATTTTCCGTCACTACCAACAATATAAACATTTCCACCGGAATCTACTACTGTGTCACCCTCTTCTTTCTCAGAATCAACGGCTGTCTTGTTAAGCAATTTCCAATTTTCATAAAATTCATGAGCAACAGAACCGGAATCAGCTGATATCACTAATTTCGGACATCCATCAAAAGCAGTTGAATGAATATAAGAAACAGAAGCAGGTATCATTACCTTTTGCAAACTGATACAATTCTCAAACGCTTTTGAATCAATAGTTTTTACAGAATAAGGAATAGAAACAGCTAATAGATTTCTACAGTTTGAGAATGCATAGCTTGGTATTTCTTTCAAATTTGTACTGAATTTAATTTCCTGAAGAGAGTCATTTCCCCAGAAAGCATATTCATCAATATCAATCACGGTATCCGGCATAGAATAGGACTCTGATTTGGCACCTTCTACATAACAATAAAGTAATGTTTTTTCTTTATCATAAAGGGCATTTTTTTCAAAAACAAAATTAGCATTATCCTTACTAATACTAATTGTTGTTAGGTTTTCACATCCTGCAAAAACACCGGAACCTAAATCTTTTAGATTTTTAGGTAGAGTAATTTTTTTCAAAGAGGTATTATTACTGAACGCGGCATTTCCTATAGTAGTTAAGGAATCCGGCAATTTCACATTACTCAAATAGGTACAATCCTTAAATGCACCATATTCAATTGCAGTAACATTTTCACCAATAGAAATAGAAGTTAAAGAAGTATTTCCGGCAAAAGCTTCTGCTCCGATTGTTTTAATTGAACTGGGAATAGACACAGAAGATGCTGTGCCTGTATATTTTACCAGTTTATTTTGATCAATTTGAAAATCAGAACTAGGTGCTGCATTTGTCTCTACAACCGGAACCTGTGTTACAAGAATAGCTGTAATCAATAGCAAAGCACCGATTACTTTACGGATTTTTCCCATTTTTCTGTCTCCATTAGTTAGTTTTTAATTTCTTGCTTTTTAAAATAGTGAGAAATCCTGTTCGGATTTCTCACTACCTATTATCATTTAATGATAAGCTTTTGCTACATATCTCTTATCTCTCTTAGTAAAGAGTATGATAGAAATACATGCAAGTCCGATACTTAAGAACCATTTCGGATGGATACCATCTCCTGTCTTAGGAGTAGAATCCAGAGTATTCGTTACAGTCAAATTACCAGTATCTACATAAATAGTATATGGTGAGAAATGAGTTGCTGTAAATGTAATACTAGGAACACCATCAATGGTTGTAAATTTAGGATTTAATGTTTCAAGTTCGCCATTTACAACTGCTCCTACCCTGTTATTTCCGGCATATTCTTTTAAGGCATCCGGAATTGGCATGGTAATATTTACTTTTAAGCCATCGGTATCTGTAATCTTATTTACACCCTTTGCGTCATACAAACTGATATCCATTGCAAAGTACTTAATTCTTGTCATATCCGAATATTTTTTCTGTAAAGCTTTCTGTACTTCGTCAGCTGCTTCCAAACTTTCTGAAATCTTAACAACAAAGTTATCGGAAGAACCGGTTACGTAAGCAGATGCTTTATCTTTATCGGAAATACCGGATTTGGTAATCATAACTGTTGTACCATTCTTAGAAGAACTGGTGGAGTTACCACTGATACTTCCGGTATCCATATATGTAGCAGTTACTTTTGCATTTTGGGATGGCATAGTAATAACAGTAGATTCTTTGGTAGAATTTTCAATCGTTAATCCTGTTGTCTTACTTACCCAGCTTGCAAATTTTCTTCCCTGAGGTGCTTCAACGGCTGAAATTGCTACTTTTGCACCAGCAGGATAGCTACCACTACCGCTACCATATTCTACTTCTAACGTATACTGACCTGTAAAGTTACAAATTACAGTAACGTCTGCTCCAACCATAGTCAAGGTTGTAATCCAATCTGTAGCATCTTGGAAAATAAGATCCTGGTTAGAACAACTCCAATATGCAAAGGTTGTTCCACTAGGTGCATTACCAGCTTTAATAGTTACTGTTTTACCAGCCGCATAGTATCC
>CAZSBV010000146.1:0-5300 GCA_964605105.1 uncultured Lachnospiraceae bacterium
TTATTCCTCGAAAGGAAGAAATGCAGTATAATATATCTAACAATTGCTGATTGTACAGGTAATGAAACAAAAAATGTATAAGGAGCGTGAATAAAAAACATGGGAAAGAATCATACAATTCCTGAATTAATAGAAATAAGTCGAGATAAGATTATTGTGAAAACCAGTATTATAGGGATTTTAACGAATGTTTTTCTTGCTGCATTCAAAGCTGTAATCGGTATTGCATCAAATTCGATTGCTGTCATATTAGATGCTGTGAACAACCTGTCGGATGCACTATCGTCAATCATCACAATTATCGGGACAAAACTGGCAGGAAAACTTCCGAATAAGAAGCATCCTTTTGGATATGGCAGAATTGAATATCTTAGTGCGATGATTGTTTCCGGTATTGTGCTTTATGCCGGTATTACTTCTGCTGTGGAATCCATAAAGAAGATCATTCATCCTGAAGAAGCCGATTACAGTATAATTTCGCTGGTCATCATTGCGGTGGCTATCGTAGTTAAGTTGGTTCTTGGGCGATATGTCAAAACTCAAGGCGAGAAAGTAAATTCAGGTTCACTGATAGCTTCCGGCTCAGATGCAACATTTGATGCAATGCTGTCAGCATCTGTGTTGGCATCTGCAATCATTTTCCTATGGAGTGGAGTTTCGTTAGAAGCATATGTTGGAGCGGTCATTTCTGTATTTATCATTAAATCGGGAATTGAAATGATGATAGAGACACTAAATGAAATACTGGGAGTGCGTGCAGACAAGGAGACAACTGATCTAATAAAGAAAATCCTGAGTGAAGAACCAGGGGTTCAAGGTGCTTTTGATCTTATCATGTATAATTATGGGCCGGATAAAAACTATGCTTCTGTTCATTTGGAACTTCCGGATACCATGACTGTACAGGAAGTCGATAAGCTGACCAGAAGAGTAGAGGCAAAAGTATACAGAGAGACGGGAGTTGTACTGGTTGGAGTTGGAGTCTATTCTTATAATACCGGAGAAGGTGAAGCTGCCAGAATACAGAATGATGTACGTGCAAAAGTCATGGCCCACGACTGGGTGGTTCAGCTTCATGGATTTTATCTGGATATAGAAAATAAAGATATACGTTTTGATGTTGTAATGAGTTTTGATATTAAGCTGGAAGAGGGACTGCAAATTATATATGGTGAAATGGAGGAAACATATCCGGGTTATACATTCCAAATAACACCAGATGTAGATGTTTCAGACTGATTAATAGATTGGATATTTTTTTGCAGATGAAAGATATGGGGATAAAATACTTTATAGAAACAAGAAAGTGAGAAGGACAGGGAGTCTGCGTTGTTTGCTGAATGTAAGTGGAGAAATAAAAAAGTAGATTTGGCTACATTATATTTTGTGCAATTTATCATTGTACTCCCTATAAAAAAGGAATATAATAAGTGACGTTTGCAGAAAAAATATAGAACATGATAGGATTAGAGACTTGAAGACGATACACTTATACCAGAAGTTTATATGTATTTTTTTAGCATGTTTAATGTTAATTCTAGGAATCCAGGATGTAGGAATACAAGGGGATTCCTTTTTTACGTTCTCTAAGGATGAAGAACAGACAACAGCAATCGGGAAAGTTCAAAGGGAAATAAGACCGATAGGCTATATTTCAGATCAGTTTAATGATTCTTGTGAAGAGATTCAGGATAAAATAAAGCAGCAAAGGAACAAAAGAAATTATAGGGAACAAGGTATCATTTGCCTGGATAGTATATTGCGTACAAATCTGTTCTTTGCTTTTCAAAAAGCAGATACCAGAATATGGCAGCCAAGCCGGCTGACTGATGCGTTTACCATTCTTTATATTCATCAACAGGATGGATTGAAAAGGAGAAATCCTCGTTATTAATTGCATAAAATAATATTGGAGGATGAAAAGAATGATTGCACAATTTATGGCTGTTACGATCTTTGTCATTATGTTTGCGTTGATCGTATCAGAAAAAATAGAGCGCCACATTGTTACAATGGGGTGCGGAATTCTTATGCTTTTGATTGTATTTGGATTTTGTATGCATAGTCCGGAGGCTATCTGGGAGACTTTGAACATTCATGGTATTCTGAAACCGGAGTTCTGGTATTTGGCAGGAGCGGCAGAGGAAGCTTCTGCGGGCATTAACTGGGCGACCATATTTTTTATTGCAGGTATGATGATCATGGTAGAAGGAATGGGAAGAGCAGGTTTCTTCAGATGGTTGTGCCTTTGGATTGCCAGAATGGTAAAGTATAAAGCAATTCCGATTTTTATTACCTTTATGTTGATGTCCTTTTTATTAGCTATGTTCATTGACAGTATTACCGTCATTTTGTTTTTGGCAGCGGTTACCGTGGAACTGGCAAATTTGCTGAAATTCAGTCCTATTCCGGTAATTCTGGCAGAAATATTCTGTGCTAATTTGGGGGGATCAGCGACGATGTGTGGTGACCCGCCAAACATTATTATCGGAACTTCCTTAGGATATAGTTTTGGAGATTTTGTTTCCAATACAGGTGTGATTGCATTTATTTCACTGATATTTGTAATTGTATATTTTTATTTTTGCTTCCGAAAAGAATTAAGTGAAGCTTCTGCTAAGAATAGCGGAATTACCTGTCCGGCACCGGAAAGTGCAATAAAGAATAGAAAAGATTTTGTGATCAGTACCTTGATTTTTGTGGTGGCAGTAGTGTTGTTGATTACACATGCACAGACAGGTCTTACAGTGGCTGCCATTGGTGTTGGAATTGGTATTATTACTCTGCTGACAGCAGGAAAAGATGCGGTAGGTTTGTTGAAGAAAATGGACTACAAGACATTATTGTTTTTTATTGGATTGTTCATGGTAGTAGGTGGTCTGGAGCAGACCGGAACACTGGAAGTTATTGCACAGTTCATCGCAAAAGTAAGCGGTGGAGACATGGTGCTGATGGTGGCTATTGTTTTATGGATATCAGCGGTTGCCAGTGCTTTTGTTGATAACATTCCTTTCGCGGCTACCATGATTCCGGTCATTAAAGCTTTGGCACAGTCCATGGGTGTGGATCTTTCTGTTTTGGCTTGGACATTAGCTATGGGAACAGACATTGGTGGAAGTGCTACTCCAATCGGAGCCAGTGCCAATGTAGTTGGTATTTCTGTGGCGGCCAAGAACGGCCACATTATTGGTTGGGGAAAATATTGTAAATATTGTGTTCCGGCAACGGTTTTAGTTGTATTTATTTCTATGCTTTGTATTTATGTACGTTACTTGGGTGTGTTATAATATAAGTAATAAGAAAATTCAAGCGATAGGTGCTATCCTTTGTGACGAAATAGAGACAGAAACAAAGTAAGAAGATGCACAAATATATAAAGATGAAAGGGACATAAATATGAAAGAACAAGTAATTATTTCGGTAGGACGAGAATTTGGCAGTGCAGGGCATATCATAGCAGAAAAATTAGCAGAACGTTTCGGATTGCCTTATTATGATAATAATTTGCTGCTGCATATTGCGGAAGAAAAAGAACTTGATCATGAAAACTTGAAAAAATATGACGAGAGACCAAAGAGCAGATTATTTTCCAGAACAGTAGCAGGTTATTCCAGTTCACCGGAAGAAAATGTTGCAAATATGCAGTTTGATTATCTTAGAAAGATGGCGGAGGAAGGAAAGTCCTTTGTTATCGTAGGAAGATGTGCAGAAACAAAATTGAAAGAATTCCCAGGATTGATTTCTATTTTTATTTTGGGTGATTATGAGGTAAAGCTGCAGAGGGTTATGGAAAGACATAATGCATCCAGAGAAGAAGCAAAACAGATTATTCAGCGCGGAGACTGGAAGAGAAAGTCCTATCATAACTACCACTGTAAAGGAAAATGGGGAGATTCCCGTAACTATGATATTTCGGTTAACAGTAGTAAGCTGGGAATTGATAAAACAACAGATTTGCTGGAAAGCTATATCAGAGAAAGGATTAATTTATAATAATGCTTTCTTTTGTTCAAATTGACAACAAACATAATATATTTTATGATTTTATTGATATATTTTAATAAATGTTAACTATTCAGAAGCAAGAGTGCTCTGAATAAATTATATATTATTTAAAAAAGGAGAGATTATTATGGCAGTAAATCGTTTTGTATTGAATGGGATTTCTTATCATGGTCACGGAGCAATTAATGAAATTCCAGGCATCATCAAATCCAAAGGATTTCAGAAAGCATTTGTAGCTTCCGATCCTGACCTTGTAAAATTTGGAGTTACCGCAAAAGTTACAGATCTTCTTGAACAGAATGGAATCGCGTATGAACTTTATAGCGATATTAAACCAAACCCAACAATTGAAAACGTTCAGCATGGTGTAGATGCGTATAAAGCATGTGGTGCTGATTTTATGATTACTATCGGTGGTGGTTCTTCCATGGATACCGGTAAAGGTATTGGTATTATCGTAAATAATCCTGAATATTATGATGTTCGTTCTTTGGAAGGTGTGGCACCAACCAAGAATCGTACTGTATTTACAATCGCTGTTCCTACAACCGGTGGTACAGGTGCAGAAGCTACTATTAACTATGTAATTACAGACGTGGAAAAGAAACGTAAATTTGTATGTGTAGACCATAATGATATTCCTGATATTGCAGTCGTTGATCCTGATATGATGGCTTCTATGCCAAAAGGACTTACAGCTTCTACCGGTATGGATGCTCTCACTCATGCCATTGAAGGATATACAACAGCAGCAGCTTGGTCACTTTCTGACTGTCTCAACTTAGAAGCAATCAAACTCATTGCTAAGAATCTTCGTGCAGCAGTAGAAAACGATCCTGATGGACGTGAAGGTATGGCACTTGCTCAGTATGTAACTGCTATGGCATATTCTAACGTAGGTCTTGGTATTGCACACTCTATGGCACACACACTTGGTGCTGTATATGACACACCACATGGTGTTGCATGTGCAATGATGCTTCCAATCGTTATGGAATTTAACAAAGAATGTACCGGTGAAAAATATAAAGCAATTGCAGAAGCGTTTGGTGTTGATACTACAGGTATGGATCAGGATACATATAGAAAAGCTGCTATCGATGCAGTACAGCAGTTATCTGTAGACGTAGGAATTCCTACAAAACTGGAAAAACTTGCTGAAGAAGATTTGGCATTCCTTTGTGAATCGGCAGCGGCAGATGCCTGTGCACCGGGTAATCCAAAAGCGGCTACAATTGCCGATTTTGAAGCAATGTTCCGTAAATTGATGTAATGCTAAAAGCGAATAAAATTGT
>CAZSBV010000147.1:0-5288 GCA_964605105.1 uncultured Lachnospiraceae bacterium
AAAACAGAAACAAAAACAGAAGTAGCCGTAGTTAATGTTAGTGAAACAGACGTTGCGACAGCCAAGGCAACTGCAGATGTACGTGTAAGAAAAGGCGCAGGTACTAATTTTGACGCTGTAGGTCAGGCGAAAAATGGAACTGAAGTTACGGTTTCCGGTGTGGCGTCAGATTCTGACGGGAAAAACTGGTATCAGGTAAGTTTTAACGAAGGAAATAAGACGATTAACGGTTTTATCCGCGAAGATTTTCTGGAAGTGCTGACTCGTGTAGAAGCAACGGTAGTGGAAGAAACGGTAGAGGAAATACCGGAAGTAGAGGAACCAGTCGTAGAAAATCAGGATTACTATTTGAAATATATGCAGAATGATGCCGGAGAGATGGATTGGTATCTGTTTGATAACATTCAGGGAACCAGCCAGAGCCTGACACAGATTTTAAGTGTAATTGAACAGGTGAAAAATAGTGAACTTGAAGAAGCAGAACAGGTTTCTACTATGCGTTTCATTATCATTGCACTTGCAGTAGTATTGGTGATTTTAATTGTTGCTGTTACAATTCTTATTTTCAAACTTCGTGATGCATATGAGTATGAATATGAAGACGAAGAAGAGGAAGAAGAAGAGGAAGATGATGAGGATGTAGAAGAAGAGGATGAGGACGAAGAAGAGGAAGAAGAAGTCCGCAAACCTCGTTTTGGATTCCTGAGAAAGAAGGAAGCAGTAGAAGAAGAGGATGAAGAAGAGGATGAGGACGAAGAAGAGACTCTGACAGAAATTCAGCCTGAAAAACCTGCGAAACCTGCAAAAACAGAAAATAAGGCATGGCAGTCTAAGGATTTCCTGGAATTAGATGATGACATGGAATTTGAATTTTTAGATCTGTAAATAAATATAAGTTCAGGCAGGATCATAAAAGGAAAGCACAAAAGATGGGATGTTATTAAACATCCCATTTCGCATAAAAATATATTTTAAAGTATATGCTCTTATAAATGGGCAATAGAAAATAGGAGTAGATGGTATGCAGACAGAGTTTACCAGTAAAGCGAAAAAAGCATTAGCATTGGCAGCGAAAGCAGCCGGAAAATTACATCAGAATTATATTGGGACAGAACATATTCTGGTAGGATTGATTCAGGAAAATACAGGTGTGGCTGCACAAGTACTTCAGGAGAATGGTGTAGATGCGTTAGATGTAATAGAAACTATCAAAGATTTGATTGCTCCGGGAACGGATTTACTGATGAAGGAGAAGAACGGGTATTCCAAGCGAGCAGAGGCTGTTCTGGAAGAGAGTCACAGACAGGCAAAGAGATTTCATTCTGAACTGACCGGAACAGAACATATTTTAATGGCAATGATCAAAGAAGGTGATAATGTTGCTGTTCGGTTGTTGAATACGTTAGGATTCCAGACACAGAAAATTTATGTGGATCTGTTACTGGCAATGGGGGAAGACGGAAATCTTTATAAAGAAGATTTGGCCCGTCATAGTGCGGCTAAAAAGAAAAAAGAAAATTCTGCTCTGGAACAGTATAGTAGAGATTTGACCGCGTTGGCCAGAGAAGGTAAGTTGGATGCTGTCATTGGCAGAGAGACGGAAATCCAGAGAGTCATTCAGATTTTGAGCAGAAGAATGAAAAATAATCCTTGTCTGGTAGGAGAGCCCGGAGTAGGGAAAACTTCCATTGTAGAAGGGCTTGCACAGAAAATTGTGGCAGGGGATGTGCCGGATACCGTAAAAGGAAAAAGAGTTTTGACTTTGGATCTGTCAGGTATGGTTGCCGGCAGTAAGTACCGTGGAGAGTTTGAGGAACGTATTAAAAGACTCATGAAGGAAGTAAAAGAAGAAGGGAATATTTTATTGTTTATGGATGAAGTCCATACTTTGATCGGTGCCGGAGGTGCAGAAGGCGCCATCGATGCTTCCAACATTTTGAAACCTTCATTAGCAAGAGGTGAGTTACAGCTAATTGGTGCCACAACTATTAGCGAATATCGTAAACACATTGAAAAAGATGCAGCTCTGGAACGAAGATTTCAGCCGGTCACAGTGGAAGAACCGGAGGAAGAAGAAGCAATTCATATTCTGGAGGGGATTAAGAACAAATATGAAGAACATCATAAAGTAGTCATTTCCAAAGAAGCGGTGGATGCAGCGGTCGGATTGTCGGCAAGATATATTAATGATCGTAATCTTCCGGATAAGGCGATTGACCTGATTGACGAGGCGTCCGCAGCTATAAGGCTAAAAAGAATAGAAAAACCGCAGTTGTTGCAAGAGGTGGAAACACAGATTCAGGAATTAGAAGAACAAATAGAAGAACGGATGATTGCTGAAGAATTTGCTCAGGCGGGTCAATTGAAGCGGGAGCAGAAAGAATTGGTTGCCAAACAGATAAAACTGCAGAAAGCTTATGAGAAGAAATCTCAGAGTAAACAGTATGTAGTTACAGCGGAAGATATTGCAGAAGTAGTAGCAGGGTGGACCAAAATTCCGGTGAAAAAACTGGCAGAGAAAGAAAGTGACCGTCTGTTAAAGCTGGAATCTATTCTTCATAAAAGAGTGATCGGACAATCCGAGGCTGTGACAGCAGTCGCAAAGGCTATGCGTCGAGGAAGGGTTGGGCTGCAGGACCCCAAAAAACCGATTGGTTCGTTCTTGTTTTTAGGACCTACAGGAGTAGGGAAAACAGAACTTAGTAAAGCCTTGGCTGAGGCTATGTTTGGATCGGAAGATGCCCTGATTCGTATTGATATGTCCGAATATATGGAAGGACATTCGGTATCTAAGATGATAGGTTCTCCTCCGGGATATGTAGGATTTGATGATGGAGGACAGTTGTCGGAAAAAGTACGTCGTAACCCATATTCTGTGGTGCTGTTCGATGAAATAGAAAAAGCACATCCGGATGTATTTAATGTATTGCTTCAGGTGTTGGACGATGGTCATATTACGGATTCTAAGGGAAGAAAAGTAAGCTTTAAGAACACGATTTTAATTATGACTTCCAATGCAGGTGCCAACCGTATCGTAGAACCTAAGAATCTGGGATTTGGTGCAGCATCAGATGCGAATAAAGATTATAAACGAATGAAAGATAATGTCATGGATGAGGTAAAGAAACTTTTTAAACCGGAATTCATTAACCGAATCGATGAAATTATGGTATTCCATCAGTTAAATAAGGAAGAAATGAAACAAATTGTAACGTTGCTTTCTTCCAATCTGGCAAAACGTTGTAAGGAACAGATGAATATTACCTTGAATCTGACACCGGCAGTAAAGCAGTATATTGTAGATACTTATTCCGATGCAAAAATGGGAGCAAGACCATTGAAAAGAGGAATTTTGACCGCTATTGAAGATCCTCTGGCAGAAGAAATCTTAAAAGGCAATGTAAAGCAGGGCGATACAGTTGTGGTAGGTTTCAAGGAGAAAAAAGTAAGTTTTAGTGTGAAGTAGTTCATAGTTTTGATGAACAGAAAAGTAAATTAAGCTAATGAAGAGGTAAACATGGCAAAAGCGAAAAAGAGTACTGTATTTTTTTGTCAGGAATGTGGTTATGAATCTTCCAAATGGATGGGACAATGTCCGGGATGTAAAGCATGGAATAGTTTTGTGGAAGAAACAGTAAATCAGAATATTGTGAGTTCAAATGGCAAGAAAGCCTCCGCCATATCTTCTAAGGAACCGGCAGTGTTATCTTCTGTATCTCTGTCTAAGGAAGATAGAGTTGAAATTGGAATTGAGGAATTGGATCGTGTTCTGGGAGGTGGAATTGTTCCCGGCTCTCTATCGTTGGTGGGGGGAGATCCGGGAATCGGAAAATCCACGCTGCTTTTACAGGTATGTCAGAGATTGGCTGCCAAGGGTAGAAAGGTGTTGTATATTTCCGGGGAGGAATCCTTAAAACAAATCAAAATCCGTGCTATGCGAATTGGAGAATTTACAGATTCCTTATTGTTACTCTGTGAAACTAATTTGGGAGTTATTGAGGAAACCATACGTAAAGTAGCACCGGAGGTGGTGATTATAGACTCCATTCAGACCATGTACAATGAAAATGTTGGAGCGGCACCGGGCAGCGTTTCACAGGTCAGGGAATCTACCGGCGTATTTTTACAGATTGCAAAAGGGCTGGGAGTATCTATTTTTATTGTAGGCCATGTGACAAAAGAAGGTACCGTGGCAGGTCCAAGAGTTTTGGAACATATGGTAGATACGGTGTTATATTTTGAAGGTGACAGACATGCTTCTTATCGTATTTTAAGAGGGGTAAAGAATCGTTTTGGTTCTACCAATGAAATTGGAGTTTTTGAAATGCGTCAGGAGGGACTCGTAGAAGTAAAGAATCCTTCAGAATTTATGCTTAGTGGTAAGCCGGAAGGAGCCAGTGGTTCTGTGGTGGCATGTTCCATGGAAGGAACCAGACCAGTCTTAATTGAAATTCAGGCATTGGTATGTCAGAGTAATTTTGGGATTCCAAGACGTCAGGCAACAGGAACGGATTTTAATCGTTTGAACCTTCTCATGGCAGTTTTAGAAAAGCGAGTAGGATTACAAGTATCAGGTTGCGATGCCTATGTCAACATCGCAGGAGGAATGCGTTTGCAGGAGCCTGCGCTGGATTTGGGAATTATTATGGCAATTGTATCCAGTTATAAGAATCGAGCCATAGACGATAAAACAGTGGTATTTGGAGAAGTGGGGCTTAGTGGTGAGGTTCGTGCAGTCAGCATGACAGAACAGAGAATTCAGGAAGCAAAGAAACTGGGATTCACTCATTGTATTGTACCTCGTTCCAGTCTGGAAGGTGTGGCTAAAATGGAAGGAATTAAGATTACGGGGGTAGCAACTGTAAGGGATGCCATAGATTTGATTTAAAAAAGTTTAGTCATACAAGGTCGAATATATGGCTTTGTGGCAAAGGCATATAAAAAAGTTTTTTAAAAATTAAAAAAATGCTTGCATATATGATTTGGTTATGTTATACTCATTTTCGTTGATGTGGGAAACACATAACTAAACATAGGGGAATCATCCAGCGGCAGGATGGCAGTCTCCAAAACTGCTCACGGGGGTTCGAATCCCTCTTCCCCTGCTAACGAAGGAATGTACTTAAGTGTATGTTCCTTTTTTGTTTATATTTGTTTACAAGTATTTATTCAGAGCTAGCTCGAAAAACTTTCAGAGCTCCTCAATGTGGCTTCTTGTCAAATAAATAGTTGCAAAAAACTACTTTACAAAAAAATAAAAATCGAATAATATAATGGCATGAGAAAAC
>CAZSBV010000148.1:0-5262 GCA_964605105.1 uncultured Lachnospiraceae bacterium
ATTTTTTTGCTTCCATCAAGGTTGCAAATAATTTTTCACGAGGCACAAATGGTAACAATTCATTTGGTCTTTCCTGTGTTGGGAGTATTAACAAAATTCCTTCTTTATAACCACAAACATCGAATAAATTGATATATCCTGTAGACGGCACCATATAACCATAGTTATAATCATAATATCCATCCAGACTATATACGTTCACATAGGAACTTCTGCGATACCAGAATAATTCTTCTTTATCTTCCATTCCCTGCGAAGCAAAAAGTTCTCTTGCTTTATCAATATAATATTCCTGCTTTTTAATCGGTAAATTTTGGTCTACAAGTTCCTGCATTCTTAATTTTACTTTTTCAATTAACTCGTTGGTAATTTTAAAATCACCTTTAACGGAACAGTAATACCCCTGCGCTAATGAAAATTCAACTTTAATTTTACCTTTTCTGATATCTCCAATCACATCACTGACTGCCTTTACCAGCAAAAGCGTTGCACTCCTAACATAAGTTGAATGCCCGATTTTATCTCTCATGGTAAGAAAGCTAATTTCGGCATTGTCTCTCTTTGCTTCCTTTGCCAATTCTTTGATTTTACCGTTTTCTATGGCTATAAAAATCGGCGCATCAAAGTTTTTCTGATATTCTTTTGCAATGCTTTCAAATGTAGTCCCCTTAGAAAATTGTCTTTCTTCTCCATTTATTTTTACTGTGACCATACTAACACCCCTTATTTACACAACAGTCCAGAACGGCTCTTTCTCTACAGCTCTTTTTATCTTAATGTCAGGAAGTTCTCTTCGCAAAACTTCTTCCATATAGCTCGTAAAAATCTTTTCCAAACCATAATGTCCTGCATCAATCACTGCTAATCCTTTTTCCACAGCATCCAGTCCATTATGATGACCAATATCTCCTGTAATTACTACCTGTGCTCCTTTCGCAATCGCAATATCTATATAATCTTTTCCTGAACCAGGAATCAAAGCAACTACATCAATTAATTTATGCGGATCGCCAAATACTTTTACACTGGATAGTTTACATTTATCTTTTACATATTTTGCACATTCTTCCAAAGACATGGTACGTGACACTTCCCCTATTCGTCCTATACCTTCTTTAGAAATCTCGTCCTGAAATGTAACGTCCAGCACCTGACTTTTTTCCAATTCCAACTCATCTGCCACAGCATCTGCCATTCCCATTACATCAAAATTAGTATGCATAGCGTAGTAACAGATATCCTGAAAAATCAGATTAAATACTCTTTTTCCGATAAAGTCACTAGTTGTTACTGATTTAATCCCTGAAAAAATCAATGGGTGATGTGTAATCAGTAAATCAGCTCCCCATGCGGCTGCTTCCTCCACTACATCAGAAGTGGGGTCTAATGCTAAAAGTATCTTATTTATTTCCTTATCATCTCTTCCTGCAAGCAGTCCTACATTATCCCATTTTTCGGCAAAACAACGAGGTGCTATTTTTTCAAGGCAGGCAATTACTTCACTACATTTCATACTCAAACCACTCCAATCCCAGATTGATGTACTTTAGTTTTTCCAAAATTTCTTTTCGACGCAGTTCGCTTTTCACAGTATCTTGCTGCGTCAGATTATTTAAAATTTCATTATATAATTCTTTTTCTTTTACTAAGAACTGTAAAAGTACCTGATTCTTATCCTTCAGAAGCTGTTCTCCATATTCATCAAATAACCATTGAATTTCATAATCTTTCAATTCACCATCTGCAAGTCTTTTTTTAATGGATTCCGGAATACCTTTTGAACAATCTTTTTCACTTTTTTCCCGAACAACTTTCATCATAGGATAATATTTACCATCCTCCAGTATCATATTTTCTTTTTCAATATGATACCCTATTTCCCTTACGAACTGACGTACCTTGGAAATTTCTGATTGTGGCTGCAACACAAATTCTTCCATACTTTTGAATTTATCAAGACTATCTTTCAAAATCTGAATCATCAGTCTTCCGCCCATTCCGGCAATCAGCGCCGCATCCACTTCCAATTTGCAATTTCCACCATTCTTAGGTATAAATTGAATTGCTTTGGCACCATCGGAAAGCCTCGTTTCAATATATGTAGAAAGCCGCTTTTCTAGCACATGTTCTTTGGCACGTTCTAAAGGACCTTTGTTTACATCCATGGCAAGACACCAAGATGCTTTTTTACTTTCAATCAGATATATGGAAACAAATCCGTGATCACATCCAATATCTGCAATACACTCATGCGGATCCAGCAAATCAGCTACAGCTTGTAATCTTTTTGATAATTCCATATTAATCTAAGTAATCCTTTAATTTGCGGCTTCTACTTGGATGACGTAATTTACGAAGAGCTTTTGCTTCAATCTGACGGATACGTTCACGAGTAACTTTGAATTCTTTTCCTACTTCTTCCAAAGTTCTTGCTCTTCCATCATCCAGACCAAATCTTAAACGTAATACCATCTGTTCTCTTTCTGTTAAAGTTCCAAGTACTTCCACTAACTGTTCTTTTAATAAGGTAAAAGCCGCAGCATCTGCCGGTACAGGTACGTTATCGTCCTGAATAAAGTCTCCTAAATGGCTGTCTTCTTCTTCACCGATTGGAGTTTCCAATGAAACAGGTTCCTGAGAAATCTTAAGAATTTCTCTTACTCTTTCAACAGGCATGTTCATTGCCTCTGAAATTTCTTCCGGGCTTGGCTCTCTTCCTAATTCCTGTAATAACTGTCTGCTGACACGAATTAATTTATTGATTGTTTCTACCATATGCACAGGGATACGGATAGTTCTTGCCTGATCGGCAATGGCTCTGGTAATGGCCTGACGAATCCACCATGTTGCATAAGTAGAGAATTTATATCCTTTTCTATAATCAAATTTTTCAACTGCTTTAATTAAACCTAAGTTTCCTTCCTGAATTAAGTCTAAGAAAAGCATACCACGACCTACATATCTTTTGGCAATACTAACTACAAGACGAAGGTTTGCTTCTGCTAAACGTTTCTTAGCCTCTTCATCACCTTCCTCCATTCTCTGTGCCAGTTCAATTTCTTCTTCTGCACTTAAAAGCGGTACTTTACCAATTTCTTTTAAGTACATTCTTACAGGGTCTTCAATGCTGACTCCATCAGGAACACTTAAATCAATGTTTTCTACATCTACTTCATCTTCTTCTGTGAGAATGATTTCATCATCTTCCACCGGAAGAATGTCTTCCTCTGTAATACGAAGAACATCTATACCGCTTTTTTCCAAAGCTTCTACTGTTTTTTCAATCTGTTCTACTTCTAATCCAAGTCCTGCAAAACAATCTGTAACCTCCTGATATTCCAGAACATTCTTTTTCTTTTTGGCAAGTGCCATCAGTTCCTTTATTTTCTCTTCAATTTTTACCTTTGTGTTTTCATCCATTTTAGGGTCCATCCTTCCATTTTGGGTTTTGTAAGTTTTTCATAGTGTTGTCAATCTTGAAAAGAAATATGCGTTCTTTTCAGGTTTTCCAAGGCTTTTTTGCCTGCAATCACTTGATTTATGGCAGTTACATCACTGCCTAAACGACTGGAATAATATTCCAGACTGTTTTCTTTTACTTTTAATAAAACATCATGAAATGCCTTTTCTTTCTCCTGCGTGGTTGCCAGCATTTCTAATTTTGTATCGAAAAGCTCTGCCACTTCTCTCTGTTCACTTTCTTCCTGAAACAGACTGACAATGCCTGCGGGTGAGAAACCTTCTTTTCCCAGTCCCTCGAAAAGCTTTTCTGCTACCTTACCATACAATTCATACGTAAAATCTGCCGGCGATAGAAACGCCTTTACTTTCTTATATAAATATGGCTCTTCCGTCAGCCATGTAATTAACAATCTCTGATTTTTGCGGACATTTTCTTCCTGACTGTTTTTCGGCTGTATGCCGGACTTCGGTCTCTCTATAGGTTTTGCCAGTCCCGTCTTGGAGGCATAGGAATGAATCAATTTCCTTAAATTTTCATATCCCATATGATATTTTTCTGCGATAGCCTGCGTATAATTGTCTCTTTCTACTTCCTCCGAGAACTGACAAAGTTTCTTAGCAATTTCTCTGTGGAATTTCGTCTTTCCTTCCGGATCGGACAAATCAAACTGTCGCTCCAAAATCCTGATTTCAAACATAAAACTGTTTTCTGCCTTGTCAATTCGTTCCTGAAAGGCATCAGGTCCCAAACTCAAAATAAATTCATCCGGGTCCTTATAAGGTTTCAAATCTATAATTTTTGCTGTCAGCCCTACCTCTCTTAAAATACCAATGGCACGCAAGGCTGCGCTTGTTCCTGCTCCATCACTGTCATAAGACAATAATACATTTTCGGTATAACGCCGGAGCAGATTAGCTTGTCCTGCCGTAAAAGCAGTCCCCAAAGATGCCACTGCCTGATTAAAACCGGCTTGATGCAAAGCTATGACATCCATATAACCTTCACACAAAATGATATTATTTTTTCTTGCTGTCCTGGCAAAATTCAATCCATATAAATTGCGGCTCTTATCGAACACCGGTGTTTCCGGTGAGTTCAAATACTTCGGATTACCATCTCCCATGACTCGTCCACCAAATCCAATGGCCCGATGGTTAATATCCATAATTGGGAAAATAACACGGTTCCAGAATTTATCATGAACTCCGTACCGTTCATCCGCCGTAGCCAATCCTGCCTGAATGATCTGCTCGTCCGTATACCCTTTCTTTTTAAGATACAGTGTCAGATCATTGCTGGTCTTATTTGCAAACCCCAGTCCAAACTTCTTAATCGTATCATCTGACAATTGTCTGCCGGACAAATATCGATAACCTATCTTTCCTTGCTCCTGCCTGAGCTGGTAATAAAAATATTTTGCTGCTTCTTTATTAATTTCAAGCAATATAGCTTTTTTATCGGCTTCTTTTCTGGATTCTGCCGAATATTCTATCTCTGGAAGTCCAACACCCGCTCTGTCAGCCAGTTCCTTAATAGCTTCCTGAAATGTATAATTTTCATAATTCATCAGAAATGTAAATACATTTCCGCCTGCTCCACAGCCAAAACAATGATATATCTGCTTAGACCCGGACACAGAAAAGGAAGGAGACTTTTCATTATGGAACGGACAAAGTCCCATATAATTGGACCCTTTTTTCTGAATCCTTACATATCCTGATATCACATCGACTATATCATTTTTAGCTCTGATTTCCTCTACCAGTTCATCAGGATAATACATGAATCTGACTCCTTCT